>QZKB01000155.1 GCA_003599415.1 Ignavibacteriales bacterium
GTTATAATACTTTTTGTTAAAGTTCTTAATACAAAAAGGAATAATCAATGGCATTACTACAGCAAGCAGCAAACCAACAGCATTCGGACTATTATAAATACCGCTTACTCTAAGAATACTATTCGATTCAACCAGAAATATCTGAAAGCCTAAGATATATAACTGATAAAAAATTCCAAGTCCAACTATGAAAGCAACCAGAAATAATGTGTAAAGGATGTTTTTTATATCACCAATATTCTCTAATAATGAGTAAACAAAATATATTATCAGGAAAAATATCATCTGCTGTAAAGTAGTTTTCAAACTAAGTGATAAGTATTCTGAGAATAATGCCGAGAAAAAAACAGACATAAAAACTAGCAGAATAAAATTCTTAAAATCCCCCGGCAATTCCCTAAATTTTGCGAAGCTTAATCCATATTTGTAGATATAAATGAAAAGTAATATCAAAGGACCAAAAATATTCAGGAATAATCTTCCAGTATCAGTCAGGTCACTTGTAATAATTAAATATGCTGAAATGATAATTAAACTAAGGCTCTTAATTTCAAACTTTTTAATGAATGGGATAATAATTAATAGGGGCAATAGAAAAACGGCATATGGCAGAAACGAACTAACAGCTAAAGCAATTAATAATGAGATTAAAACAATTTCTCTTTTATTTATTTCAATTAAAGAATACATAACAAGCTTTTATTTATTACAACTAATTTTTCCAATCTGCCGGCATATTTTCAATCACTTTAAAACCTAACTACTAAAAAATCTTAGTGCTTTATCCTGGTCTTTTTGGAAAATACACCCACCAGAAAACCGGTACCATAAGAAATATGAAGTATTGATATTGAACAAATAAAAAATAATGCAATGCGAAAACCGTTTTTAAAAAATATTGGGATAGAAATTACCAAAAGAGAAATAAAATAGACCAATGGAATTATTACTGAAAAAAATAAATTATTACCATGCAAAAAGAAAGCAGATATTATTGAAAATAATAATCCTGTTACAAAAAGTACCGGAATAACCTGTCTTAACGAAATCGGAATTTTATGTTTCAAAATAACAGCAACGCGCCAAAAACCGTATTCAAAATATTGCTTGAATAATTTTACCGGAGTTTCGCGCACGTGATACAAACAGCTATTCTTTGGTGTAATGTAAACTTTCATTCCTTTTTGCTTTAAGCGGAAGTTGAATTCATCATCCTGGTTTCTAATCAGGTTTTCATCGAACATACCTACTTCATCAAATACCTCCCTCCTGTAAACTGGAAAGGCTGCTCCTTCCGCATAACCTTCATAATCAGGATACCTGTGCCTTGCGTTACCAATTCCAAACGGATGAGACATTGCAAGAGCAGTCGCTTTACCAAAGGAACTTTCTCCAATACTTATATAAGGGCATCCTGTACAGACAATATCCTTCTTTTCTTCTAACAAACTTATGCAATTGCTAAGGTAGTCAGTTTGGTAAATAGTATGCGCATCAAGAATTGCTATGTATTTTCCTATTGCTTCTTTAACGCCAAGGTTTCTGGCAACAGGGGTTTTTCCGGAAAGGTTATCAATAATCGTAAATCCGTCAATCTCTCTTTTCATATTCTCAAGAGTATATCTTGTTCCGTCGCTGCTCATACCGTCAATTACAAATATCTCTATCTCTGCTTTTCGAATATTCTGATTCAGGATTGAAAGTAAACTATCCCTGATGGTTCTGGCTTCATTATAGCAAGGTACCACGACTGATACTAAAGGAATCGGCATATTAAATTACAATCTCATAAATATTGTGGTGTGCATTATACAAAAATCATTTAATAATTGAAAAGTCAGTTCCCCGGATTTAACAAATCAGAATAGATTTTTACCATTTGAAGAATATTATTTTTCCAGTTATAAAATTCTATTACCTGTTCCCTGCCTTTCTTTCCAAGATCCAATCTCAGGTTCTTGTCTTTAATAAGTTTTTCGATTGCGGCTGCTGTTTTTTCTACATCTCCAACCGGAACTATGATTCCATTAATTCCATCCTGTACAATTTCCTTAAACCCATCCACATTAGTTACAATAACCGGTTTCTCACAGGCTAACGCTTCAAGTACTGCCACACCAAAACTTTCATGTTGGGATAAAAAAACAGGTACAGTAATCATATTGTGATAACGAGGAATATCATCCGGCAAAATAAATCCCGTAAAAGTAGCTATCTTTTCCAATCCCAATTCTGAAACCACCTTTTTTAAGTACAGTTCCTGTGAGCCTGTACCAACAATCAATAATTTAAGCAGAAGTAATGGATTTGATTCTTTAACTATTTTAAATGCTCTTATAAGATTTTCAATGCCATAATTTGCTTCCAGGGTTTTAACTGTACCAATAACAATATCTTTATGATCAAATAAACTTTTTGTTTCCTGTGGTTTGAACACTTCCGTATCAATTCCAAAAGGAGTAATTATAATTTCCTTTCCGGTATATATTTGTACTTCTTCTGCCATAACTTTGCTTGTTGAAAGGATCTTATCTGCATTACCTAAATTGTATTTCAAAATTGATCTATGAAGGAATGATTTTTTAGGAAAATCATAAACGTCCGATCCCCAGGCAGAAATTATATAAGGGTGAAATCCTGACAAAGCTCCTAACAAACCATAACTTGTTGCATAATGCGAATGTAATATTTGCGGCTTGAATTCTGAAATTATTTGTTTCAGTTTCTTTAATGCTTTAAGGTAAACAATCTTTGAAAATGCTCCATCACTTTTAATAAACAGGTTCTCATCAATACCATATGAAAATGCCTGAACATCCTTACAATTTTCGTAAACAGATTTATCATAATTCGATAAACCAAAGACAAAAATCTTAAATCCTTTTTTATCCAAAGCTTTCACCCATTTTATAGTATGAGGATTAGCCGGATTTGATAAGATTAAAATTTTCACTTTTTCTTTAATCATTAATTATTCTTACTATCTTCTCAATGCCAAGTTCTTCTGCAAATTTTATAAATGACGAATAAACTTCTTCAAGGTAAAGATTATTCATACAAATAAATTCAGGGCAGCCTTTTCTGCCGGCATCGGTAAAACAGTATTGCTCGTTCTCTTTTGGTGAACATTTTATTTTGTGTTGAATAAACCGATGCTTGTCTCCAAATGGCAAACTGTATTGCGGATTAGTTGGACCATAAATTGAAAATGTTGGTTTACCTAAAAGATTCGCTAGGTATAAGGGACCGGAATCATTACCTACAAAAACTGATGCACTTTTAATAATATCAATTAGTTCATCAATAGAATTTGTTTCCCTGACGATTATCTCTGAACCTTTAAGGTTTTCTAATTCATCAACAGGGATAGAGTTTTTAGGAAAAGTAAAAACACACGTATATTCGAGTGCAATTTTCTTTGCAAGCTCAAAATATTTGTAAAGATTCCATTCCTTGGCTTTCCATCCGGCAAACGGATGAATCAGGATATAGTTTGTTTCGTATAATTGATTCTGAAATGGTTTTATACTGTCCCTATCCCTGATTGGAATAATCTGTTCAACAACATCTAAATAAACATCAATAAGATGCGGTGTTTTCCTTTTTGATATATAGTCAGAATAAATACCTGCTAAGTATTCTTTTTCATTAAACCCGTAAATCCTTTCGGCTTTCTGAAAGAATAATAACGAAGCCGATTTAATATTGCCAAGAAGATCTACAATTATTTTAGGTGGGGCATTTTTAATTCGTGAACGAATTCTTGAACCGACAAATCTTCTAAAATAAAAATCGCCCTCATTTATTATAATGAAATTCATTCCCTTAAAAACAAGCTCGTAAATTTTCTTATTCTCTTCATAGCAAACTACAAAAAGATTACTTCCAAACTTTTCAAATAATACTTTTAACGCAGGGATTGTAAAAACCGAATCACCGATTTTATGAAATGAGATTACTACTACTTTATCTCTGTCCAGTCTTTCTTTAAGAAATAACTTCCGGAAAAATTGCAGTATTATTTTTATAAAATAGATCAAAATCTTTTCAATAACCTATTGTTCGTTTTTCCGGGTTAAAAATAACAATTTTCCCGCTTTTATTAAGACATAAATTGACATCTACTACCATCAATATACACGGAGTTACAAATCCATTTATACGAAAATTAAACTCACTTTATACCTGGTAATAATTTGATAAAGGTTCATTTCTTTTTATAAACACGTACATAATCAATATCATGGAACTGTGGAAAAATTGTTGTAGAATCAGGATTTCCGGGCCAGTTTCCTCCTACTGCTGTATTAAGTATAAGGTAATGCGGTGTATGCGGAATTCCGTCCGTCGTTGTATAAATTAATTCGTCATCTATATACCATTTAATCGAATCTGGTTCCCATTCTAAAGTATAAACATGAAAATCCTTTGAATAATCAACCTTACCACTCTTCGTTCCGGATGCTGTTTTCTTCTGACCATCAAAAGTGTAATAATGCAATGTTCCGTACACGGTTGTTGGGTCGTGCCCAAGAAATTCCATTATATCAATCTCACTGTACCATGGTCTTTCTTCCGGTATCAGACTCTCATTTCCATTTGCAATTGCATCAGCCATAAGTCTCTCCATCTGCCAGTCACGATTCTGTGGGTAAAGCCAATGTGCAGGCCAAAGACCTTTACCTGCAGGCAACTTAGCCCTTATTTCAAACCGGCCGTAAACCGGAGTAAATTTGCCTTTTGTATCAAGCCTTCCGCTTGTATATTCTTTTGATCCATAATTCCTTACCTGGCTCCTTATTCTAAGCATTCCTTTTTCAATAAATACTTCATCAGGTACATAGTACTGGAGCTCCTTATGTTTACTTGTTTCGCGGATTAGTATGTTCCATTTAGCAGTATCAGGTTGTTTACCGCTAAACTCATCACTCCAGATAAGTTTCCATTTACCTTTTTGCTGTACTGTATTCTGAGAAAACAAATCACCTTTCAATATCAATAGAGATGAAACAATCACAAGCAATATCCTGGTTTTCATTTTAGCTCCATATTTATAACAATAAAGTCTTAATGGAAATTTGATAACATATGATAATTGGACCAGATAATAATTTAAATTTCCAAAATGAGTTTAGTGTGGTTTAGACTGTTATCCTTATTAGAAATTTACTCACTTTAGAATTTCTTTTATCTTGTTTATATCTATCTGTAAAAAATCATCTATTGTAATTAATGTATTTTTCAGTTCATCGCTGCTATGAGTGCTGGTTATTCCAATAACTTTCATTCCGGCAGAAACTGCAGCTTCAATTCCGGGTAAGGAATCTTCAAACACAAGACACCTTTCCGGTATGACTGATAATAATTGAGAGCATTTAATATAAATTTCCGGATCTGGTTTGCTCCTTGTTATATCTTTAGGATCAACAATTACATCAAAGAACTTATTAATTCTTAATTCATCAACAATTAAAGAAACATTTTCAGACGGAGCAGAAGTAGCCATTCCTATTTTAAAGAAATTATTTTTAATACTTATTAATAACTCAACCAATCCCGGCAATGCTTTTATATTGTTTTTATAAATGTCTCTGAATAGTACTTCTTTTTCATTAGCCAATAAAGATATTTTCTCCGGACTTAATGAATCACCAAATAGAAAATCAAAAATACTTTTGTTGGTTCTTCCAAAAACATGGTTTTTCAAATCTTCATCATTTATTGTGAAATTATATTTTTCTGCAAATGATTTCCAGGCCAGGCTATGGTATGGATTCGTGTCGGCAATAACTCCATCCATATCAAAAATTATTGCATAATCAGAATATTTATTTTTCATAACTGCGGGATAATTTACGGTAAGAAAAACCCCTTGAAAATTTCAAGGGGCTATAAAAATTAAATTGATTCAAATTCAGTATGTGATAATCCTGAGAAAATTAGAGCACCGAATACCACAAGAAATATAACAAACAAGACAATACCAACAAGGTACCATAGTAAAGTAGCTTTAGCCCAATTAGCTTTATTTTGATTAGTACCACTTCCAAACCCCCAGACGAACAGCATTATTAAACCAACAAGAGGGATAGCAGAAATAAGAATTGTTAAGAACCAATCACCTGTTTTTACAGGTTCATATTGTTGCCCTGTAAATTGTCCATCCATGAATGCCTCCGTAGTAAAGTTAATTAATTCACCCTGTAAAATGGTTTATTTGAATAATTAAAGCAACTGTTTTTTTTACTGGAAACTTGAACCGGTTTTTTTCAATTTAAAATGAAGATACCTGCAAGGGTTGTACAGAATTAATAATTCATTTCATAACCGAGGCTGAATACATATTGAGTTGAAATACCAAGTGTTATATTTTCGTTTCTTCCGATAACACTCCATATTCCGGGTGAAAAATTTTTGAATTTAATTATACCCGGGTACACATCCATCAGGCAGAAAAATTCTTTAACGCCACTTAAAACTATCTGTGCCATCAAAGAATTATTCCTGTCCCAGAAAACTCCTGCATGCCAGCTTGTTTCAATAGTTCTATCCCGAAGCGTATTTTCAAGTTCAACTAAATGCTTGCTTCTGAATCCAAATCCCACAGATAGATTATCTTCATCATTAAGTTTTTTAGAAACACCATATAAGGCCCCCATCCCATATCTGTAGAATAGTGAATAATCATCTGAGAAAGGGAATTTCCATTTGATTGAAAAGTATTGCCCTGCATTTACTCTTCCGTAAGGTAATGATATGGAAGCCTGCAGTGACCAATCAGCTAAGTTTAATTCTTCACTAAAGAATTCATTTACTGAATCAAAGCTAAAAAGAACTATACCACCAAGATCAAAAATATAAATGTCGGAAATCTCATCTACGCTGTACCCTTCATTAGGTCCTGATTCAATTACCTCATTTAGAAAATGCTGAGCCATAACAGTTACCGAAGAAAACAGCCAGGGTACAGGAAATTTTCTTTCTTCATACCATTCTTTCATTGCAGTATAAAGCATTCCTCCGCCAATTAAATGCTGTTGATAATTAGGTATCCATTGCATTGTATTCTGAGTATAGCTAATCGGGAGGAACTCTGTTCTTAAAAATTTTGACCAACCATAATGAGAAATGCTGGTAAACGGATCTCCAAGATTCCTCAAAACAACTTTACTCATTTTTCCGTATTCCAAATCTGCAACTTTATTAGGAACCATTTGAAGCTGGCAGACATCATAACCACCATTGATTATAAGAGTAACGGGATTAAACAGAGCTTCACTTCCATAATTTTTGTTTGTATAAAAATATCTTTTCTGCCCGTGTACAGGTAATGCAGTTGTCAAAATGAAAATACAAACAGTAAGAAAGTATTTTTGATTTTTATTTATCAACATTGAAACGAGAATACTACTTAGACAAAAATTGTGGAAACAAATAAAACTATTTTTGTTTAATTATACCAATTTTAAATGCCCGGATATTCTGTTCCGGTCAATCCAGTAACCCCATGCAATTATGAGCCACTGGGCAAGTCCAAGATACCCGATCGATTCAACTTCCGGAGGAGGTGGACCGAAGACATTCATAAAGTAAATGACCAGAAGGAATACAATAAGAGACCAAAATGAAATTTCACCTGTTTTGTTTTTTGATGTAGTTGATGAATAATAGTAATAAATACCAAGTGCAAAGATAAAAAGTTCTAATAACATAGTACCTGTAATTGAATACCATAACCCAAATCCGACTTTTATACCATCTCCAATGAAGAGTGGCAAGTCTGGCCTGTGAACAATTAAATCTAAAAACCAATGGCTTAAAACCAAGGCCCCCAAAATTATTGCACTGCGGATATTCTTTCTGAATAGATAATAACTAACACCAAAAAGAACTGACCAGATAATGACAGCTAAAAGACTATGGGAAAAAGGATAATAAACAAAATTTAACGGAGCAAATGAGGTTATACCAGGTTCAATTTTAACTTTTTCAATCTCTAGTATAAGAAAGAGCGGCCACAACAAGTCAATAAACTGAGCGGCTAAAAATGTTGAACCCAATGAAAGTTTTGAATCAAGTTTTTTTGCAGCAAAGCCGGCACCAAAATGACCAACAAACATAACTTTTCCTTTCTGACATTAATTCTTAATAAACATTTTCCATTTGAATCATGGAATAAAAATCTTTTTGATAACCACAAAGTCAGCAATTCAATTAAAAAACTTTTGTTGAAGGTTGGACTGTTTTGCTTTTAAACCTTTTAACTTTCCCCCCTATTCTCCAAAAACATAAAGAGTTGGAGAATAGAGAGAACAAGTTTAATAGTCATAAATCTTAACTAATATTTTTATGCACCGGCAGGAGCAGCGGCAGTATTTCTTCCCTTACTTCTTTCAATTGATTGTAAGGCTAAATATCTGTCACCAAATTTTTCAAGATTCTCCTGTTCAGTATCATATTGATCGTAATGCTGCTCTTCTTCCAACACTAAACTCTCAAATAATTGCTTTGAAACAGAGTCGGCGTTCTGAGCACATTCATTTGCCCATAGGTTATAATCTCTTGCGCTTTCCTGTTCCATTTTTGAAGCCATACTCAACATTTCCTTTACATCATGAATCTTCTTTACTTCGGTTGAAGCAACCATTTCAACTTCGCCTTTTAAGAATAAGATTCTTTCTGCTAATCTTTCAACGTGCATCATTTCCTGTATTGCAGTTCTTCTGAATAAATTAGCAAGTAAATCCAAACCCTGGTCATCGCAATGAAAATGAAAAAACATATACTGATGAACTGCTGAAAGCTCATCTGCAACTGCTTTGTTCAATAAAATAATACTTTTTTCGTGCATGTTATCTCCTTGGAAATAATTAATTATACATTTGATTTTTATGTGTCAAATATAAATTTCTGGTATTATTTATCAAACATTAAAAATTACTTAAACCAATCAATAGTGAATTGCAAAACAATTATTTCAGATTACGTTATTTCTCACTTATATGTCTTTAAAATGTATTCTGCTACTGCTTCCGCCTGTTTAACATTCAATCCCTGGTTAGGCATTGGAGGAAATAAAGGATTTACTTTAACAGGATTAACAATAAAATTTATCAACTCATTTTTTTTGTTCGCATATTTCGGCAAGACATCTTTATAAGCCGGACCAACTAATTTCTGGTCAAATCTATGGCAGGCAGCGCATCTGCCGTCATAAATTTCTTTTCCGTCTATTTTAGGACCTTTACCGCTTTTTTCTGCAACACCTGCAAGCATTTTATCAAACTTTGCGGAAAGAGTAACCACCTGCTTTTGCGAAGAAGTTTTAAATCCATTGACATCCTGAACAACAAGAAGCACACTGGTTATTAAAACTATATAAAGAATGTGATTGACATATAACCTGTGTTTTTCCTTAATCATCAGGTAATAGAAATGTGCAGATAAAAGCAATAAGAGGATAATTATAAGGGAGATTGAGAACGCTGTACCGGACAACGATAATTGAGGTACTTTAAGCAAATGAATTAAAACAAATACCGGCAAAGCTAAAACAGAAATTATTCCCGATGTTAAAGAAAATCTTTCAATGAATTTTGAATATTCGTTTTCCGGTTGATCAGTTTCTTTCAGTTTTTTATTTGAATAAAATAAAGCACCCGCACTTGCTAATGCAAAAGAAAGGGCGATGAATAATAAAAACTTGTTAATTACCGATACAGAAAACATTGAGAGGAAAAAGTTTTCTTTTGGATCCAGATAGATTCTTCCGTAAGTAAATTCAATGCAGCCGATAAGAATTAAAACCGAAGCGTATAAAAATATTATTCCCCATAAACCGCTTTTTTTATGAAGTGTAAAGTTTCGTTTTTTAAATATCTCCACTTCATCAGTAGTTTCAACCGGTTTGATTATTTCATCGAGTTGAAAAGTATATTTGTAAATGTATAAAAGTATAAGTGCAATCAGGTTAACTAATAAAGCAATAAACGTCCAGGTAGAAATAGAATTGTTCAACTGATGGAATAATTGAATATAACTAAACAGAATTGATAATATTGGTACAAATCCAAACGTAAAAATTGTAGACTTACTGAACAGTGCATTTTCAATTAAATCTTTAGAGAAATTAAGATAGGATTTATTCCCGTTCTTTCTTCCCTTCCTGTTAAAATAGATAGAAAGCAAAGACGCTCCTGAAACAATCCCCAGGAAAGGAATTAAAATTATGTATGCAAGTATCAGGGTGTAAAATAAGAGATTCAAATTATCACCCGATTGCAATATGACTAATTTGTCAAGAAAATCCATTTAATTATTCCTTAGTTTCAATACTGTTATAATTTATTCTCTGTAAATAATTACCAATCAAGTTTAACTAAAAACTAATTTATTAATCGATATCAACAGAACTACAATCAGCACAAAAGTATTTATTTCTTTAAATGCGAATCTGAAATTCAACTTCTCATTATTCTTAACGAGTAATCTGCTGGATTTGATTATAAGCCAGCAGGCAGAAAATACAAGCAACAATTCTATAATCAAATTCTTTCCGCTTCCGAAAAACGGAATTGCTAAACAACTTGCTGCTAATGCAAATATCCATGTAAAAGTTATTCTCGAAAGCTGTTCAATTGAAAAACTTTTGCTAAGGACAGGAAAACCGGCACGTTCGTAATCCTTTTCATAAAGAAGTAGTAACAACCAGAAATGCGGCACCTGCCATATAAAAAAGAACAGTGCCAGGGATATATTTTCAAAATTAAAAATGTATCCTCCGGCGGAAACATAACCGACCATCGGTGGTATTGCACCAATTAAAGCGCCCGGAACAACCGCTAATGCAGTCTTCTTTTTTAAAGGAGTATAAATTGCATTATACCAAACTACAGCTGTCAGGCCTAAAAGAACTGCAACTAAATTTGTAAAAACATAGAGAACAATTGTACCGCTAACAAGCAATAAACAAATAATTATTAATGCCTGCCGTTCAGAAATTTTACCCGCGGGTAATGGCCTGTTCTTAGTTCTGTTCATCAAACCATCAGTTTTTCTTTCCTGGAAATGATTTATAGCTGATGACCCGCAGGCTAATAAGAATACACCTAACGAAGCAGTAATTATCCCAAAGGATAATTCCTTTGAATAAAGGATATAGCCGGCGGTTGTTGAGAACGCTACAAAGAACGTTATTTTAATTTTTACAAGTTCTGCTAATGCTAAAATCTTACTTCTTAAATTCTCCAACTCATTTACTTTCTTAAACTAATCTTTAAAAAGAAATATTATTTCTTTGCAACCCATTCTTCAAACTTATCCTGTGGAATTACATTTATTTTATTGTACATGTAAGAATGATTCAAACCACAATACTCAGCGCAGGTAATTTCATAACTACCGATTTTATCCGGAATAAATGCAAGGTAAGTTTCCTTTCCAAAAACAAGATCTTCTTTAATCCTGAAAGACGGTATATAGAATGAATGATTTACATCCAGTGAAGTCAGAACAAGTTTAAGCGGCTTGTTAACCGGGACATACAGAGTATCACTTCTTTTTCCGTTCTGGTATGCAAAATTCCATTTCCACATTTGTCCTGTAACTTTAATTGTATAAGCGTTATCAGGAATAATTCTTAATTCTTTAAAAGTTGAAAATCCGAAATAGAACATTGTAAGTACAAGCACTACAGGTATGGCAA
Organism: Ignavibacteriales bacterium; assembly: GCA_003599415.1. Taxonomy (GTDB): domain Bacteria; phylum Bacteroidota; class Ignavibacteria; order Ignavibacteriales; family SURF-24; genus SURF-24. Next base: position 11,705 of record QZKB01000155.1, read on the forward strand.
TCCAGGTTATTTCAAGCGCAACATTTCCTTCAATATTAACAGCCTGCGGATGACGTTTACGGTTATATTTAATTACGAAATAAATCATAACAACAGTAACACCAATAAGTATAACTGCAGAAATTGCTACAATCAGAATGAATACGCTGTCAACACTTTGAATATAATCCGATATTCCCTGTTTCATTTATTCCCTCACCTGAACAAGTAATCTGTAAATGTAAATATGATTATGGCAACTAAAGTAATAAGACCAACCGCAACAAAGACTTTAAATACAACGCTGTCAAATTTAATATGCATGAAAATATTCAAGACCAATCCAGCTTTTATTATTGCAATCAATATTGCAACAATTAGGGTTACACCAAATAGTTGTACACCTGAAACAGAAATGGTTAACGCGGTTAATGCAAGCAATGTTAACCATATATAAACATATGTTCCGTACCCAACGATGTGACTATTCTGTTCTTTATTCATGTAAATTTCCTATTTAATAAGGTAGAATAATGGGAATAAGAATATCCAGATGATATCTACAAGGTGCCAGTACAAACCGGAATTTTCCAGCTTAATAAAATTATCCTTGTTCACTTTATCCTTAACAACCAGAATAAAAATAATTGTAAGAATCACAATTCCGACAATCACATGTAAACCATGTAAACCTGTCATCGTATAATATAACCCGAAATAAAGTACTTCTCCAGGAGGCCTGCTTGTTAAATCATCAGAACCCGGAAATGTTCCGTGGTGAAATTTGGCTGCCCACTCAAAATATTTATTGACAAGAAATACAAAGGCAAAAAATATTGTTGTTCCAAGAAGTAATAATGAGAAATATTTCTGACCTTTTCTTAATGCAGTTATGGACATTGCCATTGTTAAGCTGCTTGTTAATAGTATTATTGTATTAAAAGCCCCAATTGTTGTATTCAGTTCAATTGCAGCAATATGAAAAGCATCAGAATTCATAAAACGGTAAACACCATAGATTACAAATAAACCGCCGAACAAAAGTAATTCTGTAAGCAGAAAGAGCCACATTCCAATCTTTGCTCCTTCATCATCTTTATGATGAGCACTGACAACTACATCATCAACTTCTACTGTCTCATTCACTTTTAGCCTCCTTAAGAGCACTATAATCATATGGATCATGAGTTATAACCGGAATTTCTTCGAAGTTTTCCAAAGGTGGTGGTGAAGGTACCCGCCATTCAAGTGTGATTCCGCCCCACGGATTTATTGTAGCCGGTTCACCTTTCCTGAATGCCTTTATCAGGTTGTAAATTAAAATGAAAAGTCCTGTTACCATTATCCAGGAACCGACTGTTGAAAATACATGCAGTGCCTGGAACTGGGGTAAATAATCAAAATATCTTCTTGGCATTCCTTCATAACCTAAAATGAAAAACGGAAAATAAAGAGCAAGGAAACCAACTGTTAAAAGCAGTACACCAATCCTTGCAACTTTTTCATTATACATTTTACCAAACATCTTTGGAAACCAATAGTGCAGAGCAGCAAAAAATATAAATCCTGTTCCGCCGAAAACAACAAAATGAAAATGTGCAACAACGAAATAAGTATCAGTAAGATGAACATCTGTAGAAAGTGCGCCTAGAACCAAACCTGTTAAACCGCCAATTGAAAAGATAAAAATAAACGCCATTACAAAAAGAAACGGAGTCTTTGGATCAATTGAACCTTTATACATTGTTGCAACCCAGTTAAATATTTTAACTCCGCTTGGTATTGCAACAAGAAAAGTTAATAGTGAAAAGACTAAACGAGAGAAGTCGCTCATACCACTTGAGAACATATGATGCCCCCACACAAAATATCCAACAAATGCAATGGCAAGTGATGACATTGCAATCGCTTTATAGCCAAATATTGTACGATGTGAAAACGTTGAAATAATTTCCGAAACAACACCCATCGCAGGAAGAATCATTATATAAACTGCAGGATGCGAATAAGTCCAGAATAAATGCTGATATAAAATGGGGTCTCCTCCTAATGCAGGATCAAACACACCTATTTTGAAAAGTCTTTCAACAATAACAAGTATAATAGTTATTCCAATTATTGGTGTAGCAAGGATTTGAATCCAACCTGTTGCATACAATGACCATGGAAACAAAGGCATTTTAAACCACCCCATTCCCGGTGCGCGCAAACGATGAATAGTGGTAATAAAATTCAACCCGGTTAGAATTGATGAGAATCCTAAAATGAACGCTGCAAATATTGCCCATGAAACATCGGTACCTGTTCTTAAACTGTAAGGGACATAAAATGTCCAACCTGTATCAATAGGTCCGCCTTTCATAAACAAAGAAAGAATAGCGAATATTCCTCCAATGATATACAAATACCAGGAGAGAAGATTTAATCTTGGAAATGCAACATCCTTTGCTCCAATTTGAATTGGCAGTAAGAAATTACCGAAAACAGGAGGAATACCAGGAATAACAAACAGGAAGATCATTATAATTCCATGCAAAGTAAAAATGGAATTATAAGTTTGCGGTCCCATAATAGTTTCGCCTGGTGTAAGCATTTCAAGACGCATTAATATTCCAAGAATAGCGCCAACTATAAAGAAACTAACTAAGGAAACTAAATACATTATCCCGATTCTTTTGTGGTCTGTAGTAAGCAACCACGAAAGAATACCAGTGTGCTTTCCTTTGTATTCATAAAAATCAACATATGTACTTGCTGCATGGTTAGACATAGTATAATCCGTCACTTTCGGTTTTTTTTCCCTTTAATTATTAAAGCCGTAAAAAATATTAGAGCCGATAAAAGAACAATTGCACCTGCAATTCTCTTAAAGTCAAGAACGTACTTATTCCCCTGCCGGTCGTAACTATAACAGAAAGTTAGAATCTTGTTAATAGTTGGTCTTGCCTCACCTTTCTGCGCTTCAATTAAAGCCATCTTTAAATCAAAAGGCAAAAACTCAGTGCCGAAAACGTATCTTGTAATCTTTCCGTCCTCTGTTAAAATTATTAAGGTAGCAAAATGTAAAAAGCTGCTGTCGGTATCCTGCTTAAAATAAAATCCGACCGAATTAGTAAGCTTTCTGATTGAAATACTATCTCCGGTTAAAAAGCTCCAGGAAGAATCCGGTATTTTTCTTTTCATCGAAACGAGATGTTCGCGTTTCCACTTTAATGCTTTAAAAGCATCTTCCTTATGATTGAAACTAAGCGTTATAATATTAAAATCTTTACCGGGCTCCATATCAACTTTATCAATCACTTCTGCCAAACCATTTAACAAAGGATTACAGATTGCCGGACAATTGTAATATACAAGCGCAAGAATAGTTGGTTTGTGAATGAGATTCTTCAGTAAAACTTTTTCTGATTTTTCATTTACGAAGCTTAAATCAAGTGGAATATGATTGCCAAGCTTTTCATCAATTCCAACCTCGGTACTCTTTGCCTGTACGTTTGAAAAAACTGTAATGAAAACAATCAACAAAAGACTAATTGAATTCCTCTGGTTTCTAACCTTAAACTTTTCAATTAATATTGATTGAAAATTCTTAAACACTTTTTGTTACAATGCCTCTTAAATAAACAAACAAATTATTCCATTCATCTTTGGAAAGAGAAAGCAGCCTGTTATTGAAACCATTTGTTGAAGAGTTGGATACAACTGTTTTAATAAAATCATTTAAACTGTTTGTCCAGACGGAAGAAGAAGCCAAATATGTTGCCGCCTTTAACCTGTCTTTAGTTACACTAACAAAAATTTTTGCATTAGCATCAGCACTGCTTTCAATAATATCAACAATTTTATAAGCTTTGTTTAAAGTGGAATTAGTCTCAGCGACAAGCCTTTCCTTAGCAACTTTAACCGGAATCTGAGAAGGATTTATACTTCCCTTTGAAAGACTAAATTCTTTATCCAACTGATCTACTTCATTTTTATCTACAACAGGAAAATCTTTTGTAAAGTTTCGGATATAGAAAATAAGATTAACTCTATCCTGTGCAGGTAAGTATTCATAAGCAGGCATGCCGCTTTTTTGAATGCCTGTAACAAGCGTCCTGAACATTTGTGAAAATTTATTTCCGTTTACCCAGCCATCTTTAGAATGAAAATTTCTTGGCTTGGGATTTAATGCAACACCGGCAGGTCCGTCACCCATTCCGTTTTCTCCGTGGCAGGAAGCGCAATTTGCTTTAAACAGCGATTCGCCTTTTGACACCATATCAGCAGACGGATTCATAATTAAATTCAAATCCATTCCCGGCGAAACATTTCCCTTCGTAAACAAAGCATCTTTAAATAAATTTGTTGAATCAATAAGAGCAACAACCGTCGCATTCCTGTTTAGTACTTCAAGCGAATTAACATAATATAAACCGCCAATGAAAATGAGCACAAAAAAGTAAAGATAGACTAATCCGAACCACCGTGTTGGAGTTTTAGCTACCGCTTTAAAATCAATTTCTTCTTCTATTTTAGGTTTATCATTCATCTTTAACCTGAATAATCTTCTATAATTTCTTTTAAGTTAATTGAAAATAAAAATTTATTATAACCTGAAATCCAATCCCCTTTTCAATTTTGGATCTCCGATTGGAATAATATTATTTCTCCGGGACTTGTAATAAAACAATAGAACTACTAAGCCAACTGCCATAGTCGGGAATGCAAGTTCAATCCAGCTAAATACCGCTGCTCCATGATTGAATGTCGGCATTATCAGCCAGTACAGATCAAAAAGGTGGGCAAACAAAATCCATATTGAAGCCCATAACAATCTCTTCGGGTTTGATTTTGATGGTTGAGAAAGTAATGCGGCATAAGGAACAATGAAACGAATAAACACCAAACCAACTGAAACAATTTTCCAACTGCCATGCCATCTCTGAAGCATCCATACTGTTTCTTCAGGAATATTCGCATACCAGATTAACATATACTGGCTAAATGCTATGTATGCCCAGAAATTTGTGAATGCAAACAACAATGCTCCAAGCGAGTAGTAAGTATCATTAGATAAACCCGGAACCATGTAACCATTTTCACGAAGCAACACTACTACAATTGTTAGTGCGGCCAACGCAGCAAGCACTGTTCCGGAGAAATAATAAATGCCGTAGATAGTTGAGAACCAATGAGGTTCAAGACTCATCATCCAATCAATTGATGCAAACGTTAAAGTGATTGCAAAGAACGGCATAAACACTGCAGATAGTTTTATATTTCTTGTAGTCAGGTTTTGGTCTTTAGTTGAATCCTGTAATTTCGAATTTTTCGTAATCAGCCATAAAAACAAAAACCAAAATGCAAAGTAAACAACAGTACGAATTAAAAAGAAATTTACATTTAAGTATGATGATTTGGATTTCAAAACCGGGTCAGTCTCAACTACTTCCTGATGAGTCCAGTGGAAGAGATCATGCACATTTAAAAATAACGGAACGACAAGTAACGGAAGGAAAATAATTATGTAAGAAAGAAATTCACTGATTCGCCTGTAAGGTGTACTCCAGGTAGCGCCGCCAATATATTCAAGAGCTACAAGGAATAATGAACCGACTCCAATGCTCATCAGGAACATAAAAATTATAAGCAGGTTAAAAGAGCTTCTTGTACTATCAATAAAAAAAGCAGCCACAGATAAAACCAATCCAACTAAAAAAATAGTCCAGCCGCTTTTACTAAGGCTTAATGGAAGTTCTTTTTGTTTATAGTTAAAAACTTTTTCAGATGAACTCATTGTAAATCTGTCTCCCTGGCATTTTGAGATCTTTGAAGAGCTCTTATATATAAAATTACTTGCCATCTTTCTTCTGCCGTCAGCTGGCTTGCATAGGAAGGCATGACGTTTTGCCCTGCAGTTATTACATGAAAGATATCTCCATCCTTCCAGTTTCTAACCTTTTCAGATTGCAAGCTTGGCGGTGCGGGGAATTGCCCGCGTAACCTGCTATCACCTTTACCAAAATAACCGTGGCAGGGGCTGCAGAAAGTATTATATTTTTTCTGTCCTTTTTCAAGATTTGCTTTTGAAGGTAACAGGCTATTAATCATATTTACCGAGGCTTCAGCCTGATTGTTTGTATAAAGGTAAGGTAAATTTCCTCTTGAGACTGTACCTTCAACAGGTTGCCTCATACCGAACCCGTCAACAAAGAATGTACTTTCCTGCTGTCCCTTCATTTTAAATTGATGAACCATCCAATTGAAAGGCTCCATATATAAAAGCTTATTATAAATAAAATACACCGCTACGCTGTTTAATACAGCAACAACTATAAGAAACATTATAAACTTTGGTTCAAAAACTTTATGCTTTGTGTTTACTTCTTCGTCATCATAATAAACTGAAGTGACCTTTTCAGCTTTTAAAGTATTAAGAAAATGTTTTACCTGTTCTTCATTAAATAACGGGTCATCTGCCTGGATACTTATTCCAAACTTATCAACTGATACAGATTTCATATAATCGGTATCATGAAGCGGGTGAGAAATGTTCGGCAGTTTGAAAAAGAAAAAGAGCATTGCCACAACGGTAGCAATTGAAGCTGATAGAACTGTTACTTCAAATGTAATAGGAATAAAAGCAGGTAGAGAAAAGAATGGTTTGCCTCCAACTACAATCGGGTATTCAAATATTGCAATCCAGGACATTGCAAGAACTGCAAACAAAACTCCGCCAAGTCCAATAAACAATGCAACGTAACCAAGTTTTGAAGAAGGGATTCTCATTGCCTTGGAAAGCCCATGAACCGGGTAAGGAGTATTTATATCATATTTTTTGTAACCTGCTTTCGCCGACTGTTCCGCTGCATTAATAATGTCATCCGGATTATTGAAGAGTCCTGTAACAGAATATAATATTTTATCAGTCATGGTTAACTCCATTATGATGCGGCTGGGCGCCATCTAAAACGGCTTTTACTTCTGCGATAGAAACAACCGGCAATCCTTTTATGAATAATAAAATCCATGTGAAGAAGAAACCGAAGCTGCCGGCTAAAAGTCCAAGATCAACTAAAGTAGGTGTAAAGTAATGCCAGGATGAAGGCAGGTAATCTCTGGATAAAGTTGAAACTACAATTACAAATCTTTCAAACCACATTCCAACATTAACAAGAATGCCAAGCACAAACATTGCGGGAATAGATCTTCTGATTTTCTTTATCCAGAATAGCTGCGGAAAAATTACGTTACAGGAAATCATTATCCAGTATGCCCAGGCATACGGTCCAAATGCCCTGTTCACAAATACAAATTGTTCAACAGGATTACCACTGTACCACGCCATAAAGAATTCCATTCCATAAGCATAACCAACCATTGAACCGGTAAGAATGATAACCTTGTTCATTTTCTCAAGGGTATCGATAGTGATAATATGTTCAAAGTTAAAAATCTTTCTAACAAAGATGAGTACGTTTTGTACCATCGCAAAACCTGAGAACACTGCACCTGCTACAAAGTATGGGGGGAAAATTGTAGCATGCCATCCCGGTAAAACTGATGTAGCAAAATCAAAACTAACAATTGTATGAACCGATAAAACAAGCGGAGTTGCAAAACCGGCAAGAATCAGATAAACCATTTCATAATGATGCCAGTGTCTGTTTGAATGCCGCCATCCCAAACTAAATACAGAATAAGTAATTTTTTTTATTTTGCCTGTTGCTCTGTCTCTAAGTGTTGCTAAATCAGGAATCAATCCAATGTACCAGAATATAAGCGATACGGTAAAGTAAGTTGAAACGGCAAACACATCCCACAATAACGGAGAAATAAAATTAACCCAGATTCCATGCTGGTTTGGATAAGGTAACAAGTAAGTAGCAAGCCATGGCCTGCCTACGTGAATTAAAGGAAAGATACCCGCAGTCATCACTGCAAAGATTGTCATTCCTTCTGCAAACCTTGCAATACCTGTTCTCCACTTCTGCCTGAACAAGAATAATATTGCAGAGATTAACGTACCAGCGTGACCAATTCCAACCCAGAAAACAAAGTTAGTAATGTCAAAACCCCAGCCAACCGGCTGATTGTTTCCCCACATACCGATTCCATTCAAGAAAGTAATCAACAGGCAGAATGCGCCAATTCCTAATAAAGTTAATGTTATTGATAAAGCAATGTAATATTTTCTGTCTACTTTCTTTTCAATAGGAGCAATAATAGTCTCATTGACAGACCTGAGAGAAGGTTTACCTTCAACGACAGACAATTCTCTTGAGTAATCTATCATAACTATGCTTCCTCCGAATAGGTATTTCTGAGTTTTGCGATATATGTAACGTTTGGTCTTGTGTTTATCTCCTGCAATACATGATAACCTAATTCGTGCTCCCTGTATTTTGAAATTTCTGAATGCGGATCATTCACATCACCAAACACAATTGCTTCTGCAGGGCATGCAACCTGGCAGGCAGTCTTAACGTCATTTCCGTTCAAAGGTCTTCCTTCTTCAATTGCATGTTGTCGTGCTTCCATAATTCTTTGTATACAGAATGTACATTTCTCCATTACGCCACGCGAACGAACTGTAACTTCAGGATTATTCACAAGGTTAAACGGTTCCTGTTCGTAATAACCATCTGCAAACCTATCGCGGAAATTGAAGAAATTATATCTGCGCACTTTATACGGACAGTTATTTGAACAATACCTTGTACCAACACACCTGTTATAAACCATTTGATTTAATCCGTCAGGACTATGGTTTGTTGCTGCTACGGGACAAACATTTTCGCATGGTGCATTATCGCAGTGCTGGCATAGCATAGGTTGTAAACTTACTTTTGGTTCATCGGGTGAACCGGAATAATACCGGTCAATTCTTAACCAGTGCATATCTCTTCCTGCATCAACCTGATCTTTTCCAACGACAGGAATATTATTTTCAACATTGCAGGCAACGGTACATTGGTTACAACCGAGACATTTATTAAGGTCAATTGCCATTCCCCATTTAACACCTTTGTAATCGATATCTTTATAAATATTTAAAGGGTTTCCTTTCTCCTCAAAAAGGAAGGAAGGATTTTTTCTGTATTCAGCAAGTGTGCCTTCTTTTATAATCTTACGCTCAAGATGAAGATCTTTAAGAAATGTATCATCAAGAGAGTGCTTCTCTTGTGTGGATACTAGTTTATGAGAATCACCTGTTTTTGTAATACGAACATCCGTATAAATCCATTTAGAAATTATAGGTCGTTTTGCAATTAATACATTTGCATTTACTCCAACCTCTTCACCAACTTCACCTGCTTTGGTTCTTCCGTAACCAAGTTCAATTGATATTAATTCGTCAGCCAAACCTGGTTGAATTGAAACTGGAATTTTTATTTTCCTGTTTTCAACCGATACTTCGATAATATCATTTTCATCTAAAGAATATTTTTTTGCAGTTGAGGGTGACACGGAAGCATAATTATCCCAAACAATTTTTGAAACCGGATGAGGAAGTTCCTGCAACCAGCCATTGTTTGCATATCGTCCGTCATTTATTGAATGAGCCGGTTTCAATACCAGGCTTAACGAGTTTTTACTTTCCGTTAGCTTAATTGTATTTATCGACTGCTGATTAAAAGCAAATGTTTTGGGTGTTGAAGCAGAAGTAATTACTCCGACTTCAAGTGATGCATACCAAAAAGTCTTAAAATCCATTGGAAGATTTAATGCAGGAAATAAATTCTTTTCCCAGTTATCCATTAAATATTTATGGTACAAATCTTCTTTGTAATTATTTTTACTTCCCGAAATCCATGTTAGCAGCACAGCCTCTTTTTGCCTTGTACCGTAAAGAGGAGAGATTACCGGCTGCTGAAAACTGAATACTCCGCTTCTCACATTAAAATCATTCCAGCTCTCATAATCGTGATTTACCGGAATAACATATTTGCTTTTGACTGAGGTTTCATTTTCACTTTCTACAAGACTTACAACAAGATCAGCTTTGGTTAATGCTTTTTCATAACCAAATCCTTTTGCAAAATGATAAACAGGATTAGTATCAAAATGAATTACTACTCCAACCTTGCCAGTGTTCAGGTTGGTTATCAAATTTTCAATATCACTATCACCGGAAAGTGGTAAGAAACTCACAATACTTTCGTTTGTATCATACAGTTTTGAATTGCCGAGAATTTCATTTAGATAATTAACTACTAAATGGACACCTTCAGGTAACCTATCGCCGGCATAAACAATCCCTGCTCCCCTGTTCTTTATTAAATCATTTACGAGATAAGTTACAGTTTCACCTGACAAATTATTTCTTTTAACAAAATCATTCAGATCATATTTTTCAGCAACCGGTATTGTCTGACCAATCTTTTTACCAACTTCATTCACGAGTGATAAAACAAATTCAAGTTGCATTTCAGGTTTAACTTTTATCCTGTAATCGGAAGTCATTCCTGTTAAGGACATATCGCCTTCAATAGAATACAATCTAACAAAGCTTTTACTCTTCATTATGTCGCGCTTTTCAGAGAAATGCCTGATGTTTTCGACTGTGTTTCCTTCATTGCCTAGAAAATCAGATTCAAGCGCAACAATTATTTTTGCATCACTCCATTTTATAACAGGGAACTGACTGCTACCATAAGATTTATTCCAGGCAAGATTTTTATTCAGGTCATCAAATAATTCATAGGAGTAAATTTTTGTGGTTGGATATTTTGCTATAAAATCATCAAATAATTTTTTCTGTGAAGGCGAAGCTACAATATGTGTTATAACAGAAATTTCTTTTCCGTTGTTAACGGCATTATTCAATGCTGTCAGTACTTCATCATCTATTTTACCAAATGAAGTTTCAAATCCAAATCCATCGCTCATTGTTAACGGTTTTCTAAGCCTGTTCGGATCGTATAAATCAAGTATGCTTGCCTGACCAATAGAACATATCTTCCCTTTATTAACAGGATGATCAGGATTACCATCAATTTTTACTGGTCTGCCTTCTCTTGTTTTAATCAAAACACCGCAGGCTTGCGAACAGCCATTGCAGGTAGAAGCATAAAAATTAGAAACACCCGGTGTTATTTCATCCGGTTTTTTATTGTAGGGTATTACCTGGCCTTTGTCATTGTAGTTGGAACAACTGGCGGCTGCAAAAGTGGTTGATGCACCTAACAGCGCTAAAAATTTTCTTCTTGATAATCCTGAAAGTTTTTTTACATCAAAGTCCTCGGTTACTCCTTTCATAAACTCATTTGCTTTTGCTTCAAATGATTCAGGATGCTCACCAAGTTCTTTCAGGCTTTTCCAATAGTTGGCTTCTTTTAAGTTATTTTCCGAATTACTCATCCAGCTAATCCTTTTTTATTTCTACTTACAGCATCAGGATGTATTTTAACATGTACATTAGCTTTCTTTCGCCCGGCGCTAAATAAAGATTTAAACGGAAACATGTTTAACAGAATTACTCCCACTGTACTCTTTCCGATTAAACCAAAAAAATTTCTTCGTTTTAAATTGCTTTCCATTTGTTTCTCTTTATCTATGACAGGCAAAACAATTTTCGGGACCTTTATTCAAGCCTGTCAGTTTAGGCATATATGTTTTTGCATTACGATGACAATCAAGACAAGCTGCCATTGTAAACGATTTAACCTGGGAAACAGTTTCCATATTTTCAATTTTACCATGACAGTTAGCGCAATCAATTCCTTTATTAACATGCACACTATGATTGAAGTATGTAAAATCCGGAACCCTATGAATTCTTTTCCAGGGAATCGGTTCTTTCTTTTCGTAATAGTTTCTGAGTTTAACTATTTCAGGTCTGTCTTTGCGTGCTACCGAATGGCAATTCATGCAAATGTTTGCGGCAGGAATAACTGCCTGCGGAGATTTTTCTACACCTGTATGGCAGTATTTGCAATCAATACCCATTGTACCAGCATGAAGTTTGTGTGAAAATTTAATAGGTTGTTCAGGTTGATAACCAATTCCGTCTCTCTCCGGTCTTGCAATGTAATATGTTAATGCAAAGGTAACCAGTACAACAAAAATGGTAATTGGAACCCGTACTTTAAGAGTGTAATCCAGCAGAGTTTTTTTCATTTCATTTCTGAATTAATAATTAATTTTTAACTTTCCGGAAATTTATTTCTGAGTGTCGCCCTCATATCTTACTCATTCTTTCGATGCCCTCAAATGAAGTCAAGATATAAACAGATTCAATATCTTTTATTTGTTGTTTAAATTAGTAAATATCAGTTAAAAACAAAAATATTTTGTGATTTTTCTTAAAATTTTTTTTTGAATGTAAACGGACGAGAAAATCCTGCGATCAGTTTTTTCTTGCAATTATAAAATCTACAAGACTGAATAAAGCTTCTTTGGTTTCCGAGGATGAGAAGATATTTAAATTGTTCTTTGCCATTTCAGCATATTTTTTTGCTGTCTGGTTAGCGTATTCTATTCCCCCATTATTTTTAACGAAGTCAATTATTTCTTTCACTTCATCGTTTTTACTCCCGCTTTTTATCTTTCTTAAGATTGATGAAGAAAAAGATTTGCTGCCGTTTTGTAAAGCATAAATAAGAGGCAGCGTTATTTTCTTTTCTTTGATATCACCGCCAAGAGGTTTACCAATAATTTTAGATGTACCGATGTAATCAAGAATATCATCTCGGATCTGAAAAGCAATCCCAAGATTCTCTCCAAAAGATTTCATTGCTGAAGTGTATTCAACATTTGTAGTTGCAGATAAAGCTCCGATTTCACAACACGTAGATAAAAGTGAAGCAGTTTTATCTGAGATAATTCTGAAGTAAGTCTGTTCGTCTATGTCTAACTTTTTTGTTTTTTTTATTTGAAGCAGTTCTCCTTCAGACATTCTTTTAACTGCGTTAGTAATGATTCCAAGGAAATCAAAATCATTTCCTTCAACCGAAAGCATCAATCCCCTTGATAAAAGATAGTCACCCATTAGAACAGAAATCTTGTTTTTCCAAATTGCATTTATGGATGGAAAGCCCCGACGCGTATCCGAATTATCAACTACATCATCATGGATTAAAGTTGCAGTATGAAGCAACTCAACTAAATTTGCACCGCGGTAAGTTCGTTCGTTTATTCCACCTGATATCTTTGCAGAAAGTAAAACCAGTAACGGTCTTATCTTTTTCCCTTTTTGTTTTAATATGAACCGGGTGATCAGATCAACAATACTAACATCGCTTTTCATTGACTTCTTAAAGAGGTCATTGAATAACCGGAGTTCATTATCAATAGATTGACTTATGGTGTTTAAGTTAGAATTCAAGTTTTCTTCTGCGATAGTTTTGAAACGAATATACTTATTTCATATAATAAAACCAATGGAACGGCAAGAACTACCTGAGAAACAGGATCTGTCCCGGGTGTTAAGATTGCAGATAGAACAAGAATTGCAACCAATGCATGTCTCCGGAAACGCCTCATAAATTTTGGAGTAAGTATACCAAGCTTGGAAAGGAAAAACGAAACCATCGGCAGTTCAAATACTACTCCGGCAGCAAGCATAATGCTTGTAATAATTGAAAAGTATTCATCGATCGCAAAATTATTTTCAATTGAAGTTGAACCGAACTGAGCAGCAAAACTAAGACTTAGCGGAATCATAAGGTAGTAGGCGAATACAATTCCAATTAAAAAACAAAGTGTAGAGAACCATACAATAGCGGAAATGTAACGCCTTTCATTTTTTCGTAAAGCTGGTGAAATAAATTTCCAGAGTTGATAAAATAAATTCGGAAGACTTAAAACTATTCCCCCAATGATTGCAATTTGCATGTAAATGAATAATTGCCCGAACGGTTTAAGGTTCTGAAGTTTTATCTTATTTGCTTTTGCAGGGATTAATAATATCTGGTCAACAAGGAAATCAATAAATATCCAGCATAAAATTGACCCGACTACAACACCAATTAATGAGTAGATAACCCGCCATCTTAATTCCTCAAGATGGTCAAGAAATGACATTTCCAATTCTTCAGTGTCATTTTCTATTTGCTCTTTATTGTAAGCTTCGTCCATCTACACCATACTATTTTAGCAATTCAGGATAAAGAGGAAACTTTGAACAAAGCTGCTCAACATCATTTTTTACATCTGCTAAAATCTTTTCATTATCAACATTCGTAAGCGCTTTATTTATAAGGTCGGCAATAGTTTTCATCTCAGGTTCTTTCATTCCGCGTGTCGTCATTGCAGGTGTTCCAATTCTTATTCCGCTTGTTACAAAAGGACTGCGCTGATCAAACGGAACCATATTTTTATTTACTGTAATTCCTGCTGCTCCCAGAGTATTCTCTGCCTGTTTGCCTGTAATATTTTTGTTTGTGAGATCGATAAGCATTAAGTGATTGTCGGTTCCGCCTGAGACAATATCATACCCAAGGCTACTTAATTTATTTGCAAGAGTCTTAGCGTTCTTCATAATTTGCTTTGCATAATCTGTAAATGAATCCTGTAATGCCTCACCGAACGCAACAGCTTTAGCCATAATAATATGCATTAAAGGTCCACCCTGTATTCCGGGCATAACCATACTATCAAAAATTTCAGACATTAATTTTAATCTGTCACCTTTAGGAGTTTTAATACCAAGTTTATTCTCTCCGTCTTTTCCAATCAAAATAATTCCTGCTCTCGGTCCTCTTAAAGTTTTGTGAGTTGTGGAAGTAACAACATCACAATATTCCAAAGGATTATTAAGCAAACCTTTGGATATCAGTCCTGCCGGGTGAGCCATATCGCACATAAGAAAAGCACCTACAGAATCTGCAATCTGTCTGAACTTAGCATAATCCCAGTCTCTTGAGTAAGCGCTGGCGCCTGTAATAATCATTTTAGGTTTTTCTTTTTTAGCAAGATCTTCAACCTGATTATAATCGATTTGTTTAGTTTCAGGATTTAACGAATAACCCACAGCACGGTAGAGTATTCCGGAAAAGTTAACAGGTGAACCATGAGTTAAATGACCACCGTGAGCAAGGTTTAGCCCAAGGAAAGTATCGCCCGGTTTTAGTAAAGTCATGAATACAGCCATATTTGCCTGAGAACCGGAATGCGGCTGAACGTTTGCGTACTCGGCACCGAAAAGTTTTTTAATCCTTTCCTTAGCAAGATTTTCAGCAAGGTCAACATATTCGCATCCGCCGTAATATCTTTTACCCGGATAACCTTCCGCATATTTGTTGGTTAATACGGAGCCTGCAGCGGACAGCACTGCAAGACTTACAAAATTTTCTGAGGCAATTAATTCAAGATTTTTTTGCTGACGTTCAATTTCAAGATTAGCAATATTAAGAACTTCCTGGTCGGTAGATAAATATTTTAACATAATTTTTACGTGGTTATTTAAAAAATATATTTTGAAAGCAAATGCTTATTCAATTTTATCAACTCTGCGCTGATGTCTTCCACCTTCAAATTTGGAATTAAGCCAGGTTTCTACAATTTTTTTAATTTCATTTTCGTTAGTTAGTCTTTCAGCTAAAGCTATAAAGTTGGCATTATTGTGTTCTACAGACAACCTTGCCATCTCAACATCCAAAACCTGAGCTGCTCTTATTCCTTTAACTTTATTTGCAGTAATCGCAGCGCCAATTCCTGAGCCGCAAACACCAATACCTTTTTCGGCAATTCCTTTTGCAACATCCAAAGCTGCTGGTCTTATATAATCAGGATAATCAACAGAATCCGGAGTAAACGTACCATGATCAATTACTTCAATCCCCTTTTCAAGAAGAATTTTTTTTACCATCTCCTTTACTTTAAAACCAGCGTGATCAGCTCCAATAGAAATTACCATCATCTTCCTTTCTTAAAAATTCTCAGGACGAATGAACCAAAGCTCACCAAAATTAATTGAAAAATTAAATTTTAGGAAATTTTCTTTTAGAAGATTCAAATCAGTTGTACCTCTCTGCCCAGCTTCTACAGAAAAATCAATTGAACTTATCTGGTCTATCGGGAAAGAAAAACCGCCGAACAAACTTAACTGGTCAATCGATTTTCCTTTAGCTTTAAACTGGGTCTGTTCATAACCAATACCGCCTCTGAAGATAAACCTTTCAAAGAAATCATTTGAGGCATCATCCGGCACTCTGTATTCAACTCCGGCTGCAAATTTATTTTGATTTTGCAGTTGTGAATCTTTCCTGTTACTCACTTTATATTCGCTCCATGGCTGGTACAGGTAATCGATAACAAAACTACAACGTTTATAAGAAAAGTTAAGTCCAAGATTCAACCTGAAAGGTATTTTGGTTTCAGTCTTGCCCGCAGAAAGTGTATTATCCGAATAACTGCTTGTAAGCGAATAAGTAGTATCTGAATTTAAAGTACTTGCCAGACTAAATGCTGCACCGAATCTCAAATCTCTAAGCGGACCTAATTCAATATACTCAGTTAGGTCACCGGTTATTAAACCAAATGTACCGCCAATGCCGCTGTATTTATAAACTGTTTTAAAGTACGAATCAGAATAACTGCTGTTATTGAAAAGAATGTAATGCTGATGTTCAATATCGCCGTTATAATAATCGAAGGAAGCACCGAAACTAATATTAAACGGAAGAATATATGAAAGTCCGAAAAACGATTTAGATAATCCGCCTAATCCCTCGAATGTTTGAGTATAATTAATTCCTTCTTTTGAATCTTCATTAATTATTTTCATTCTAACATCGGAGTAAGGATTTATTCCGGCAACAAATGAAATTCCATAATCTCGTTGAATAGGTATTCCAATATTAAATCCTGAAAACTTGGAATTGGAATAGAACGATGAATAGTTCTGATCTTTTGTAAAAACAGAATTGACTTTAATGCCGGTTTCAAATCTTGTTACTGCCAAACCTGTCCATGCTGCCGGGTTATTTGCACTAACATTATCTCTTTCATACAAAGCAGCGCCAAGCCCACCCAAAGCATTTCTGCGGGCTGAACCGGATAAAACCAAATCACCAATACCGATACGTGTATAACCGGAACCGCCTTCAGCAAATAAGTTAATCGATAGTAACAGAAAGAATAAAAATTTTAATTTCATATAGTTTACATTAGGGTTTAATTGAATAAATAATTTTCAATTTTGGTCTTTCATCAGTAACAGCACTATTACCACCTTTCAGGACCCAGTAATCAACATCTTCTTCTTCATACAAATCTGAAATTGATAAACCGTAATTAGCTTCACCGTTTACCCATCGCTGAACGTAACTTGCAATATTACCTGAGAATACATTCTCTGTACTTGATTTGTATAAAACTATATATGCTGTGCTGTCATATTCAATTTCATTCTCTGAAGTAAGGAAGTATGCTTTCAAAGAACCATATGTCGGGTCGCCGTATTTTGATGCTAAGGTATCAATAGTAAATTTTAATTCGGCGCGGTTTATTTTGCTTGAGACTGAGAGATTCGGAATTTCAATTTTAAACCTGTTTCTGATTGGTAATCCGCCTTGAATATGAATATTACCATCATCAGGAATTGAGTTCTGTCTATTCGCTATGTATAAATAATTACTCACATCATAATAAAGCGTATCTTTATAAACGCCGGGCTTTTCATAAGCGATTGTAATTGCCATTGCAGGATAAGAAGTTGAAGAACAATTAAAACCTACAATTCTGTTTGAATTAGTTGTAGGTTTAATTACAATGCCGTTGTTATAAGAAGAATCCGCCTCAGATACCAACCATTTCAATGCTATGGAGTTATCAATTGTAAAAGTATATAACGAATCATCTGTTACAGATCTGTTAGATGAAATATCCTGTGCATTATAAGTCAGTTTAGTAAGACTATCTTTGGTAAAAGTAGTCCAGCCCCAGTCGCTTGTGATTTCATGAGCTGTGTAATCAAAAGTACCGCTCTCTTCACCAACCGTATAAACTGAAACCATTGAAACCGTTGCTGAATTAATAATAATATCACCGTCAAGTAAATCTGTAAGTAAAGTATCTTCCATATAATTAAAATCGAATCTTGCCATAACAGAACAATCAACAGAATTAAAATTACCGAGCATAACTAAACTTGCAGAACCGGTCTGGATATCACCGTAAAAATTTGTTGATGATTGTGTAAGTGAATCACTGCTTGTCACATTAAGTTCAATCAAGTCTTCCGGATTTAGCAAATCAGATCCAACCAGACTGGGCGAATCACTACAAGAATAAAAAATAAAAATAACAGGCAGGATTAGCAGTCGAAGAAATTTAAAATACAATTAATTATCTCCTAAAAAATCTTGAATAATATAATTACACGCTTCGGAAAAATTTTCTGCAACAAAAGTGGGAATTTTACCTTCATTATGCAAGTATGAAATTTTATCCTCAGTAATAGTTGATTTAATCAGAATTGTTTTCAGTCCTGAGTTCAATCCGCATTCAACATCATCTGCAGAATTGCCGGCTAAGTATGAATTTGAAAGGTCTATTTCCAGATCTTTTGCCGCGTCAAAAACCATTTTGGGAGAAGGTTTACGACATTCACAATCTTCTGATGAACTGAATTCAGGATGAAACGGACAAAAATAAAACGCATCAATAGAAGTATTTTTTATTTGCAGAAGCCGGTTGATCCTGTTATTTACTTCATTAACATCATCAACAGAGATGAGGCCTCTTGCAATACCGGACTGGTTAGAAATAACTACTATTTTAAATCCAGCTTTTTTAAGTTCACTAATCCCTTCCGGCACACCAGGATACAGTTCAACAAGATCCGGATTTCCAAGATAGCCCGGATCATAATTAATTGTTCCGTCTCTGTCAAAAAATACAGCGGGAAAAGGCATCAGGTTAACTTAAAATCGTTTTATATAAATCAACATACTTTTTAGCGGAAGATAACCATGAGAAATCCGACTTCATTCCATTTCTCATAAGTTTACTCCACAATTTTTTATCATTATAAATCTTAAGTGCGCGTTTTGTTTCTTTTAATAGCTCGGAAGAGTCATATTTTTTAAAAGCAAATCCATTACCTGTTTCTTCCTTTTCATTAAATTTCTCAACCGTATCTGCAAGTCCGCCGGTTTCCCTAACAATTGGTACTGTTCCATACATTAAACTATACATTTGATTTAATCCGCAGGGTTCATATTTGGAGGGCATCAAGAACAGGTCGCTTCCGGCTTCAATAAGATGAGCTAGTTCATCATTAAAGCCGAGGTAACAAGAGAATTTCCCTTTATTTTTTCTCTGAACTTCTTCAAAAAGTTTGTGATACTTCTTTTCACCGGTTCCTAAAAGAACCATATTAATATCAAGTTTCATTAAATCATGAATAATTTCAGCTATCAGATCAAACCCTTTTGCATCAACTAATCTTGATATTGCCGCTATAATTGGAACATCCGGATTGAAGTTCAGATTAAATTTTTCGCACAGGGCTTTTTTGTTCTCAATTTTATTCTCAATGTCTTTTGTGGAAAAGTTCTTTGGAATAGTTACATCTGATTCAGGATTCCACAGTTTATCGTCAATTCCATTTAATATTCCGCTTAAATCTTTTTTCCGTTTTAACAGAATTGAGCGCAAACCTGCACCCCATTCCTCATCCTTAGTAATTTCTTCAGCATAAGTTGGGCTTACAGTTACAATTGCATCGGAATATAACAACCCGCTCTTCATGAAATTAAGTCTTCCGTATATTTCTATTCCTTTCTCAGAATTTAGTTCTTCGGGCAAACCTGTTTTATAAAATTCGGATTTGGGGAAAAATCCCTGATACGCAAGGTTATGAACCGTCAGAACAACCTTGATATTTGAAACAACAGGATCATCTTTATGGTTGAATTTCAAATAAGCAGGAATAATACCGCACTGCCAGTCATTTATATGAATAATATCAGGAACCCAGCCAAGCTTATGAATAAGTTCAAAGACTGAACGGGCTAATAGAATAAATCTCTCATGGTTATCAGGATAATCGGTACCTGTAATCGGATCGACATATAAGCTTTGCCTGCTTCCAAAATACTCCATATTATCCAGAAAATAAATTTGTACTCTGGTCTTTGGTCCAATCAAAAAAGAAGATCTAAGAGAAAAAACTACTTCTTTTTCTCCGATCTTAATCGGCAGGTCTTTTAATCTTACTACTTCATGAATTTTAAACTTCCTTTCATCAATAGCACCGTATTTTGGAACAACTATTCTCACTTCATGTCCCATCTCTGAAAGTGCTTGCGGAAGTGCTGAAGAAACATCAGCTAAACCTCCTGTTTTTATGAATGGGTGTACCTCTGAAGTGACAAATAAGATTTTCAGCTTTTTGGATTGAGCCATTTCAAAATCCTTAATAAATTCACCGCAAATTTACTAAATATTCGCTTTAAGGACAAAAAATGGACACACTAACTGTTGCAGAAAATTTTATTTTTTAACAGAATAAAAAAAGAAAAACAGGATAATTTTCACCAGATATTACAATTAAAAAACCAATTTGATATATTTCCCGGTAACAATTATTCAATAATATATGTTGAAATTACTAGTCAATCCCTTACAGATTGTTACTGTAAATACTTCAGGCAAAAATTACTTGCGCGGAAAGGAAATGGAAGAAATCGGAGTCCTTGAAAATCATTCCATTTTAATCGAAGACGATATCATCAAAGATTTTATTCCTAATAATTCCATAAACGAAATAAATGCTGATCAAATAATTGATATTAAAGATAAAACCATTTTACCCGGATTAATTGATTGCCATACTCACCTTGTGTTTGCCGGTTCAAGAGCTGAAGAATTTAAATTAAAATTAGAAGGCATCAGGTACGAAGAAATAGCAGAGAAAGGCGGAGGTATTAATAGAACTGTTAAGTCCGTTATAGATTCCGGTTTTGAAGAGCTTGTTGAGATTTCTGGAAGCAGAATTGATTATGCAATTTCCCAGGGAATTACTACCCTGGAAATAAAAAGCGGATATGGGCTTTCATTTCAGGAAGAGATTAAAATTCTGGAAGTTATAAATCATTTAAATAAGATTTACCCTGTTGATATTATCCCAACTTTTCTTGGAGCACATACATATCCTCTGGAATTTAAAAATCACCATAATGCCTACATAGATATAATTTTAAATGAAATGCTTCCTTACGTAGCAAAAAATAAACTGGCAAAATTCTGCGATGCGTTTTGTGAATCTACTGCATTTTCTTCGCCTGAAGTTGACATGATTTTTAGTAAGGCAAGTGAATTAGGATTTCAAACCAAACTTCATACAGATCAGTTTAATAGTATTGGCGGAGTTAAGGTGGGTCTTAAATATAATTCAACGAGTTTGGAACATCTTGAAGTTATTGGTGATAACGATATTAAAAGAATTACAAATTCTGATTGTGTAGCAGTTTTGCTGCCGGGAGTATCATTCTTTTTAAGATATGGTTATGCCCCTGCAAGAAAATTAATTGATAACAATTCCATTGTTGCCTTATCTACAGATTTCAATCCCGGCTCATCAAACATTGCCAATTTAAATTTGATTATGACTCTTGCTGCCCTGAACATGAATATGAAAATTGAAGAGACAATTTCAGCAGTTACAATTAACGCTGCAAAAGCGTTGGATGTAAACAATTCTGTTGGAAGCATAGAAATTGGCAAGAAAGCAGATTTTGCAGTAATTGATTCACCTGAATATTATGATATAGTTTACCAGGTTGGAAAAAATCTGAACCTGATGACAATAAAAAATGGAAATATTATTTATAAAAAATCTTAGGAACTGAAATGAAAATTGTTGAATGTGTTCCAAACTTTAGCGAAGGTAAAAACGTAGTCATTTTTGATGCAATTTCTAAAGCGATAGGAAAGCTTGAAAATGTAAAACTACTTAGCCTTGAACCGGATGCAGACTATAACCGTGTTGTAGTAACTTTAGCCGGAGATGAAAAAGGAATACTTAACGGTGCTGTTGCCGCAACCAAAGAAGCTTCAACTTTTATTGATATGAGGAACCATAAAGGTGAACATCCGAGACTTGGAGCAACTGATGTTGTGCCTTTTGTTCCTGTAAAAAATATTACAATGCAGGAATGTGCTCACATCTCAGAAGAATACGCGAAAATAATTTCTCGTGACCTTGAAGTACCGGTTTATCTTTATGAAGAAGCTTGTCGCAAACCTAAGAGAAAACTACTTTCAAATATTAGGAAAGGAGAATATGAAGGACTTGAAGAAAAATTAAAAAATCCTGAGTGGTACCCGGATTACGGAGAGGCTAAGTTTAATCCTAAACTTGGCGCAATTGTTACAGGTGCAAGATTCTTTTTAATTGCATACAATGTTAACATAAAATCTCTTGATGTGAAATATGCCAAAGAAATCGGTGAAGTATTAAGAGAATCCGGCAGACCTAAGCGGGATGAAAATGGAAATGTTGTAAAAGTAAACGGTGAAACTGTTAAAATCCCCGGCAGGTTAAAAACTGTCCAGGGAATGGGGGTAACGCTTGACAAGTATAATATTACCCAGGTCTCAATGAACCTGAAGAATTATAACGTTACTCCAATTCATATAGCGTTTGAAGAAGTAAAAAAGGAAGCACAGAGACTTGGTGTGGAAGTGATTGGAAGTGAAATTGTGGGACTTGTTCCTTTGGAAGCTTTAATGCAGGCAGGTGAATTTTATTGTAACGGTAAATTTAAAGATGAAAAATCTTTAGTTGATATTGCAGTTGATAAGCTTGGATTAAGTGAATTGAATGAATTCATTCCTCACCAGAAAATTATTGACTATATGATTTAGTTTATCGGTATTGTTTATTTGAATTTCAGATTCATAATTAATAAAGAAATTTTCAATAAATATTTTCACAGGTAGCAAAATGAATGTTGATAAAACGATTAAAGATTATTTAACAGAGCTTTCCTCTAACTCCCCTACCCCAGGAGGAGGAAATGTATCAGCTTTCTGCGGTGCACTTGCCTCTTCACTTGGAACGATGGTATGCAACCTTACAATCGGGAAAAAGAAATACCTGGATGTTGAAAAAGAAATGACTGATATTAAATTAAATCTTGAAAAGTATATTGATAAATTTACCGGGCTTGCTGCTAAAGATAATTCTGCATTTGATAAAGTTATGGAAGCATTCAAACTTCCTAAAGAAACTGATGCCGAGAAGGAAATTCGTTTTAAGAAAATTGACGAAGCTACAATTGAAGCAGCTAAAGTACCATCAGAGGTTATAATAAATTGTTCTGAGATTATTCCACTAATTGATGCTGTAGCTTCAAAAGGAAATCAGAATTCTGTATCTGATGCCGGGGTTGCTGCTTTATTATTATC
>QZKB01000124.1 GCA_003599415.1 Ignavibacteriales bacterium
ATAGAATTTACTTCAAAATCTTTTAACTTCTCAAGTAATTTTCGGATTGAATTAAACTCAACTGCATTCGGGACAAGAATAAAAAAGATTTTATTAAATAAATCCTCATTATTGAAAAGAAATTGCAGGTGACAATTTCTTACCTTGATTCATTTTTGTAATGTAGATATGTTATAAACAGAATTTATAAGATTGTTCTTTAGAATTCTCACAGGTTTAGGGATTATATTCGTGTTAGTTTACTTCTAAAGGGAGGTAATGAATTATTCGAAAAATTTAATTCCGAAAAGTAAGTGAAATAATTTTTTTAGATTACAACAATTTATATCGTTTGTATTCATAATAAAGTGTCTTGCAAACATCGTAACTTGTAAGACGTTGGCAAAAGAGTAGGCAGCTAGTTAGTTGCCTACTTTTATATTTAATTATATTGCGAGTGAGAAATCCCTTTCAATAATTCTGTCCAGGTTTTCCAATGCAGCCGTGAATCCTTCTTTGAAACCCATGTTAATTATAGTTTCAAGATCATTAAGCTCAGCATATTTTATTTCAATACTTACAAGGGTTGTGTTTTTCTTTTCACTGAAATGAACGCTCCATTTCGAAACTGGTAATGAATCATTAATATTTCCGTTTTCGTCACAGAATGCATCCAGGCCGGAGAAGCTTTTTAACGGATTTATTTTTTCAAAGTCTGCACGTGCCCATTGTTTTTGCCCTTCGGGACCAACCATTGCATAAATCCATGAACCTCCTTCCCCGAATTCAAGTGACTTGGTTTTCGCTTTCCATGGATTTGGAGCCCACCATTGGTCTTGCAACTCTCTTTTAGTCCACGCATCCCATATCTGTGAGAGTGGAAGCGAGAATTCTCTCTTCACGGTGATTTTCTTTTTATGCATATCAACAGAGAAATCCATAAACGTATCCTGCCTTTCTTTTATTTGGTTTTAAGTTAACAGAAATTTTTCTGATGGTCTGATCACTCTTCTTTCTGAATTATAATTACATTTTCAACCGGCCCGGTTAATAATAAAAAAACTTTATTCTTATGCTCCTGTTTGTACCACCTGGTTGCTGCTAATAATATATATTCAACCCATTGATTACGAAAGGGTATTTTTTCATACCGGTACCTTTTATTAATAGAATTAAGTATTGCATAAAAGAAAATGTGATCCTGTATGATTTTTCTCCAACAATTAACCTGTGCGATTAAATAAACAAGCTCGGGAAGGTTTTACCCGGGTAGAATAATTAAACTTCTTTAATCCGCCACCTGCTGATATTTACTTCATTATTAATTATGTTTGCAGAGAAAATTATTTATTCAACCATAAACATACTTTCAATGCAGATTTACTTACTTACCGGATATACTTTCGTTGTTGCAAAAAAAAATTTTAAAATAAATTAGCGGGATTAAATATGCTTAAGAAATCATCCAAATTATTATTTCTTTCTCTTTCTGTTTTTATCTTATTAGCTAATGGCTGTTCAAAAAGAGAAAAGATAACGGAGTTAAAACAACTTGGCGGAAAAGAATTTGCCATACCTACCGGTACTGTTGCAGATAAATTAGTCTTATCTAAATTTCCTGATGCACAATTCAAATACTTTAATACTGTTCTTGATGCATGTCTTGCAGTTAAAGGTGGAAAAGCTGATGCTGCTGCATATGATGAACCAATACTAAAAAATATTGCAGCAAAAAATCCCGGGCTAAAAGTTCTAACAGAAATGATAACGGTTGATAATTATGGTTTTGCAGTTCGTCTTGAAGATAATGCATTAAAAGTTGCTATCGATAGTCTAATTGCTGAGCTGAAAGCTGACGGTGAGTATGAAGCAATGCTTAAACGTTGGCTGCCGGATTCAGGTGAACCTAAACCAATGCCTGTTATTGAAAGCGGTACGGATGGAGTTTTAAAGTTTGGTACTTCGGCAATTACAGAACCGTTTTCTTTTGTAGACGGCTCACGGAAAATTGTTGGACTTGATGTTGAAATTGCTGCACTTGTTGCAAAGAAACTAAATAAGAAACTTGAAATTGTTAATATGGATTTTGGCGCAATGATTCCCGCTTTAGTAGCAAAAAAAGTTGATATGATTGGAGCGTGTATTACTATAACCGAAGAACGGGCAAAAAAAGTATTGTTTACTGAGCCATATTATATAGGCGGAATTGCTGCACTTGTTAAAGAATAAACGGAACTAAAATGAAAAAACATTATGCTTCATTTATACTTTTACTCCTTCTGATTTTTCTTTTTGAAGGGTGCAGCGATTCAGAAAAAAACTTTTCTAAATTGGAAGACCTGCAAAATGCTTCTATTGGTGCTATGACCGGTACTACAGGTGAAAGTATTGCCCGCGACAGATATCCTCATGCGTCAATAAAAAGTTTTGACGATATAATGGATGCCGTAGCCGCACTTAGATCAAACCAGATTGATGCTGTAATTACTGCTTACCCTACGGCCTTTAATGTTTGCAAACATAACCCGGAAATAAAAATGATTCCGGAAGTGGTTGAACATGAAGGTTCTCATATTGCGGTAAGAAAAGGGAATGAAAAATTACTTGCTGAACTAAATGATTTTATTGATGAAATGGATAGCAGTGGTGTTTTACTGGATATGAGGAACAGGTGGTTCAGGAAAGATGACCCTCCATATAAAATGGTTGAAATAAAACTTCCTGAAAAAGGTGAAGCGCTGAAAGTTGGAACAAGCGCTACAAGAGAACCTTTCTGTTTTGTTGATAAAGACAATAACGTTACCGGGCACGAAGGTGAAATGGCAAAAAGAATTGCCGCAAAGCTTGGTCGTCCAATCCAATTTTTCAATATGAAATTTGCGGCTCTGATACCGGCTTTGCAATCGGGTAAAATTGATATGATTGTTGCAGGTATGACTGAGACTGCAGAAAGGAAAAAATCTGTCGATTTCAGCAAATCTTATTTTGAAAGTGCACAGGTTATTCTTGTTAAAAAAAGCAGCAACGAAAAAAATGATTTCGCTAAAAGTAATTCCAAACTAAAAACAATTGATGACTTAAAAAGTAAAAGTATTGGTGTTGTGCTGGGAACTACTCACGATTCTTATGCGACAAAAACATTTCCAGATGCAAATATAGTCCAATTTAAAAACGCTTCTGATTTATTTCTTGCGATTCATTCGGGTAAAATTGATGCTGCTATCTATACACGTGAAATAATGCTTGAGAAACTTGGTAAGGACAAGGAACTAAAGCTGTTCGGAGATACCATATTTACTGCGCCGGTTGCAGCAGGATTTAATAAAGCTAACAATGAGCTGAGAGAAAAATTCAACATCTTTCTCAAGAAGATAAAAGCCGACGGTACATTAAGTGAAATGCGTGACCGATGGATAACAAATGGTGATACTGTAATGCCGCATATCGAAAATTCCGGTTCTGAAGGCGAACTTATTGTTGGAACATCAGGCGATACCGGAATTCCTTTTGCTACTGTTAAAAATAAAAGAATGATCGGTTTTGATATTGAACTTGCCGAAAGATTTGCAGCTTCAATTGGAAGAAGAATAAAATTCTCTGACCTTGAATTTAGCAGTTTGATTGCCTCTCTTAAGACAAACAAGATTGATATGATTGTTAATATCCTTATGATTACCGATGAAAGAAAAAAAGAAATTAACTTTTCCGATGAATACTTAAGATTAAGCATCAACTTCTTTGCACTTAGAAAAAATATAGAAAAACCGGCCGGTGGAAAATTAACAAACCTTGATGATATTGCGGATAAAACAATCGGCGTTTATGCTGGTACAATTCACGACGCTTTTTGTGAAAAGAAATTTCCTGAAGCAGATATCAAAAGATTTAATGCCCCGGCAGATATAATATTAGCATTAAAGACAAAGAAGATTGATGTTGCTTTAATGGACCTTTCTTCGGCAAAGGTGCAGCTTAAAACAAATCCTGAAATAGGAATTCTGACCGATGAAGCTCTTTCGCTTCCTGTTGGTTATTGTTTCAATAAAAATAATTCCAATTTAAGACAAAGCTTTAATAACTTCTTAAAGGAAGCAAAAGCTGATGGAACGTATGATGAAGTAATGACGCGATGGTTCAAAGAAGATCCGGAAAAAGCTAAAATGCCAAGGATTGAAATTAATTCCACCGGGAAGCTACTTACACTTGGAGTTTCTGTTGGTGATTTACCGAACGTCGCTATTGTTAACGGTGAGTATGTTGGATTTGATATTGAATTCCTTAAGAGGTTTGCGCGTAATGAGGAGTATAATCTGAAAATAATTACAATGGAATTTTCATCTCTTATTGCCGCACTTGCCGCCGGTAAAGTTGATATTATTGCCGATGGAATTTGTATAACAGAAGAACGTGCTAAGCAGGTTGACTTCTCCGAACCTTACAATCATTTTAAAACTGCTGTTATTGCATTAAAGACTAATATAGCAGCATTTGCCGGAGAGGAAAGTAATGTTAATAAAGAAGAACCATCATCTTTCACTTCATTCTTTATAGGAGTTGCCGAAAGTTTTCATAACAATATTATTGTGGAAAACCGCTACCTGCTTATTATTGACGGCTTGTGGATTACAATTATAATTTCAATTCTCTCCACTTTGTTCGGAACAATTCTGGGCGGGTTTATTTGCTTTATGCGGATGTCCCAAAGGAAACTCCTTTTATTGTTTGCCAAATTTTATATTTCAATTTTAAGAGGAACACCAGTACTCGTTCTTTTAATGATAATTTTTTATGTTGTCTTTGCTTCAGTTGATATTGATCCGGTGGTCGTTTCGGTTATTGCGTTCGGATTAAACTTTGCCGCTTATGTTTCGGAAATGTTCAGGACAGGAATTGAAGGGGTAGATAAAGGACAAACGGAAGCAGGAATTGCAATCGGATTTACAAAAGTAAAAACTTTTATCTACATCGTTCTGCCGCAGGCTGTTAGAAGGATACTTCCTGTTTACAAAGGTGAAATGATTTCACTTGTTAAGATGACTTCCATTGTTGGTTACATTGCAGTGCAGGATTTAACAAAGGCAAGCGATATAATCCGCAGCCGTACGTTTGATGCATTCTTTCCATTGATAATGGTTGCAGTCCTGTATTTCATCATATCCTGGTTATTGATGCTGGGACTCGGATATATTGAACGCAAAGCTAATCCTAAAACGAGCAGAGGTTGATTATGATAAGAGTAGAACACTTAGAAAAGAAATTCGGCAGCCTTACTGTTCTTAAGGATATAAATATCGAGATAAAAAAAGGTGAAGTAATTTCTATCATCGGTCCATCAGGAACAGGGAAGAGCACTTTCCTCCGGTGCCTGAATCTTCTTGAACATCCAACAAGCGGTAAAATATTTATTGATGAAGTGGATATTCTTGATAAGAATACAGATGTGCCTAAAATGCGCCAGAAGATGGGAATGGTGTTCCAGTCATTCAATCTTTTTAATCATCTGAGCGTGATTGATAATTTAACAATCGGACCAATTAAGCTTCTTGGTAAAAGCAAAGGTGAGGCTGAAAAAAGAGCTATGGAATTGCTTAAGGTTGTTGGTCTTGCAGAAAAAGCAAACAGCCATGCAGATGAGTTATCAGGCGGACAGAAACAGCGTGTTGCAATTGCAAGGTGTTTATCAATGGATCCTGAAATAATTCTTTTTGATGAACCAACTTCAGCGCTCGATCCGACAATGGTGAGTGAGGTGCTTGCTGTAATAAGAAAACTTGCAAGAGAAGGAATGACGCTTGCTATTGTTACACACGAAATGGATTTTGCACGTGATGTTTCAAACCGTGTTTTATATATGGATGAAGGTTTAATTTATGAAGACGGTTCACCCGAACAGATTTTCGGTAACCCGCAAAGAGAGAAAACCAAATCATTCATTAACAGGATAAGAAGTTTTAACTATCATATCGATAGCCCGGATTTTGACCTTTACAAGATGAATGCTGAGATTGAATTATTCTGTGAAAAACATGCTTTCTCTCATAAAGTAATGAAAGATATCTTACTTGTGATTGAAGAATTGCTGATGTTATATAAAACGCAATTAAAAATATTCGATGTGGATTTACGGGTTGCCTATTCTGAAAAGCATAACAACATAGAAATCACTTTTGATAACCTTGGGGAAGAAGGGAATATTTTAGACAAAGCTGATGAAGACGATATTGGTGTTATGATAATTAAAAACAAGGCTGAAAAAATTGAGTTCCAAAGGATTGAAGAAAAGAACAGGTTAATTATTCTTCTAAAATAAATTCTGGTGTGTCAGGAAAGTCATGGTGTCTTCACTTTTTTAATGAAGACACCATACTGTAAAAGTTTTATTTTACTCGCAATCCGTACAGCAAACAAACGGAACTTCGGTTAACGACGAAGTCCGCAAAATTCTATATTCACCAAGCTGATCACTAAGCGGTCGCACTTCAGAACTATTTACAGCGGCAAATGCTGCCCTTGCATTTACTTCTTCAATATCAGGAAGATTGTCACCTGCAACTGCATTGTTCATATTTTTCCTTACATCATCTCTGTTCAGATTATTTATATGTTCATGAACATTTGTTATATGCGGATAAATTTCCACGCATAGAATACTTAAGTTTGAATCTGAAGGTAACCCATACAGTTGAAGTATCTGGCTTATCTCTTTATTACTCCAGACAGTTGTTCCGTATTTTGTAGCATCTTTATTTACAAACGAATCATCTGCTAATTGAAATACATGATGAAAATTGCCGTAATCAAGATCATATTTCCAGTTATTTACGGAGATATATTTTAATGTTTTAATCTGCGCGTCATTATATCTGCCCACCCAATTTACTTTTTTATCATGCTCAATGCGAACGCGCCAGTCAAGCTTTTTATCATCAAGAAGGATATTCCTATAATCTTTATTGTCTGCCTGTCTTACCTGGGCATACAGCAATGCCCATATTTCAGTACGTACCGGATAAGAGGTAACATTCTTTCCATTATGAACTGCGACGGCGTATGGAGCAGTAACATATAATTTATCTTCGTCCCTGTTTACTACGCAGGTTAAAGTTGGTGCAGGATGCTGAACACCTGTTGCACGCAATGCCCGTCCGAATCTACCCTGCTGTGTTGACCATATATTTATGTGACCGATTCTGAATTCATAAGTGAAAAAGCCGAAGAGTTCGGGTGATTCGGAATGTAAACCGGGAGGCAACGGCAGAAGAAAATGCTTATCGGAATCTAAAGCTTTTACCATTGGCTGCATTGCAGTTATACCTGCATCGTCATCAGATTGACCCGGGATAACCACCCTGATTAATTCGGGATCAATTGGTAATGCCGGTTCATCGGGTGGTGTAAATAATTCAGGATTGTTATTGCTTATTAATTGATCCGGCGAATAACCGAGTACTCTGCAGAAATATCCATCGTTCAAATCCTGAACTGGTTCTTCAAACTCAATCCACAAATGCCTTGTTCTTGATTCTGTAGAAGAGTATTTCTCATTTCTCTGGTAAGGTGAAAGTGCAATTCCGGCAGAGGCAATCTTTGGTAACTGTTTGGGATTAACTGTAGTTGGAAGCAGAAGTGCAGGTAATGTTAAAGAGCCGTCATTTAAAGAACCATGGTTGGCTTTAAACAAAGTTTCTACTGTGTATTCAACATCAATCTTGTCCGGAAACTTCGGATCATTCTTTGGCTCAACTGCATCTATAAATATTAACGTAGTTTTACTTCTGTCCGGGTTATGTAGTGCATTTATTGAAATAGTTTTCTTTACTTCGATATCACCGATTTCCATTTCTTCAGTCTCATCGTCATTATCATGTGTAAATTTCTTTTTCCTTTTTATAATGAAGCTACGGTCTTCAAGTGCATCCCAGCTCCAGTCCCGTTCAACCTGAAGTGTAATTACACAAAGCCAGTGATTTAATAAATCTGCTTTACTGGCAAATGTAATTGAAGAATTATCCGGAGCAAGAGTATGTCTTATTTTATTGGAACATCCGAACTGAACCCGTTCACCTTTACTGCCTAACAGGGTTAGTCCGGTATTTTCAACATTTATTGTCTGAGCCAATCGCTGAATCATGTCCGGAATTTTTTCAACCTGTTTACCAACAAGTAAATTGAATATACCGGTGTGTACAGGTGCTGCGGGAACAGTATCCGGTTGAAGATAAATTCCTTTTAAAGTTGATGAAGGGCTTGCATCAGCAAATAAATTTTCTTCATTACCGGAAGCTTTATAGAGAACTACATAACGGGTCCTGCCGTACCTTGTGTTATATTCATGATCTTCTCTTTCAAGTCCGTAATAACCAAATTTGTCTTCACATAATGCACGGATTGTCAGCCGGATATTTCTTGCTGTTGGTAGAACAATCTGAGGCAGTGCATCAATTTCAGGTTGAGTTAAACCAAGATCGCCAAGGTTTGCAGTATCACCGAAATTTAAAACATTACAATCTTTGAACTCAATCGGTATAACAAGCTCTTCATCAAACCCGGCCGGAAATTTTTTTATTGTTGTATAAAATTTTATGTAGGCTTCCTTACCGGAAATGCTTAGCAGGTTATCCATTTTTAATGTTTGTAATTCAACTGTTATTTCCACGCTTTCAACATCGGGATCAGCTATTCCGAAAGCCTCTTTACCGGTGAAATCAACAGAAGCCTGTTTGAGTAATCCAACAGGATCATCATACTTGCCTGTAAAAACAACATCCGGATAACCAAGCAAAGGTCGCTTAATAACCAACTCGTCTTCTGTAAAAACTTCATCATCGTTACTGTCCGGAACATTCTCAATGCGAACCATATCCGGAGCAACAAATCTTTTAAAATGACATGTTCCAACCGGCGATGGTCCTTCAAAAACCGGGTTCGATTCTATCTTTGGTCCTCCGCCTGTAAGATCCATCATCCTTATTCTGAAATCATAAATATTGCCGTATCGTAACTGGGTATTTATTCCTATCGCATTGTATGTTTTGGAAAGATTTGTTTTAGCCGGTCCTGTAACACCCGTACCGGTTTCATTGTTGGGAGAGTTTTGTGAATCTGCCTGAACGTTCTGATCATTCATGTAAATTGAAACAGCATCATCATCCTGCAGAATCATACTTTTACCGTTCCAGTTTGCAAAGTACATCGGCAGCCAGTATGTTTTTGTCTTGTCGCCATCAAGTTGGGAAGGATAAACCTGGTAAGGCAGTTCACCTGTAAAATCAGGAAGAACATTATTCGCATCAAGTTGAAGAGGAATTTTATTTTGTACTTCGTTTAATGAATTCCATAGAATAGTATCTTTTAACCTTACATCAATGTTATAACCAAACACACCAATTGGTGAATCCAATCTTTTATTTGGTCCGGCAGTTTCATCTTCAACCAACTGGCGGATATACCAGATAAGAATCTGCTCATCATCCCAGCCTAATCTTATTCCAACATCTTTGGTAGGATGAAAACCATCGCTTTCCTCAAGAAGTAAATTATGACTTACAGGCTGAAATGCATGAACAATTTTTGCAAAGCCGTCATCATATTCGGATGCTTCAATAAATACTTGGTCAAAATTTCCCTGCGGTGCAGGGTCAACAATATCCGAAGGTTTCTTAAACAAAACCGGGAATTGAACAGGAGCGAAAATGCTTCTTGGTGTTCCCATTTCAAGCGCGGGAATTCTTGCCGCATATTTTTTTACAAAGAAACCGTCGGTATCCTGATTTATTGTACCATTAATTATTCCTTGTTCGGTTATTGTTTGTTCATTAAAGTAACTGCTGTTCTCAGCTAAATCAATATAAAGCCAGCCTCCTTTTTCGAAGTATGGAGCATCTACGGTAAATTCCGTTTCGTAAATCATTCCCAATTGTTTTGCCAGATGAGGTTGCCTGAGAACATAAGCAAAAACTTTTCCCCAGGTAATAATATCAGGCGATATAGTAAAACCTGGTTGCTTTTCTGCATTGCGAATTGCGCAGTGGTAGCTGTCATCTATATATGCATTCTTCGTTCTTGGAGCAATAAAGTTAAAAGATTTCCTGTAAGTTAAAGGAAGATATTTGCTTACGCTTCTGCCTATCTCTTCTTTTTTGACAGGATCATTTGCTTTATCGGATGCGGTTATGTTAAGGTTACTATTTATCTGGCCCAAATTCTTTATCTGAAAATGATTTGCCATTGAATTGAATAAAGAATTTTTATTTGTCGGGTTAACAACCGAAAGCGGGATAGTGTTTGCAAGGTTCACATTCATCGGAAAACTATCTAAGCCGCTTGTAATCTTTGCAACAAATGAAAGTTGAGCATCTGCAAAAGCCGGTGCTTGCGGAATGATTGGATGCATATCCATAGCGGGATTAAGCGGATTCTGATTCCTTGGTAAGAAAAGTATATTTACTTTTAAAACATTCCCGTCAAAGTATTGTGGAAAAGTAAGGATTGTAAATCTTCTGTTTGCTTCCATCTTTTTTCCTTTAAATTTTTAAATTCTTTTTGTTCTATTTTATTTTTAATTATTTATATAAATGCTTCAAACCTATCACACCCTTACCCATTTACCATATACCATTTTACCTTATACCCTATACCATTTACCATCATACATCTTCCATCATCCATCATCCATCATCCATTTTCCATCTTCCATCTTCCATCTTCCATCTTCCATTTCCTACCCTATGCAATCTGCCTGTTCTCCTGCCATGATTCACTTATCGAAATATCAATTATCAGGAAGACACTGATCTCAAGTGCAAATGTTACCTGGCAGGAACAATCAGTCCTGCTGCCAATTCTTTTTACAGATCCCTTTGCTTCAATTGTAATAGTTACGGAAACAATTCCGCCAAGAATATCTGCATGCCCCTGGAATAACAACGATGCGGTTACAATAATCTGGGACGAGTCTGCATATATTTCAACACCAACCATAAACAGGACGCTTACATTTGCAACAACAGGCAAACCAACAACAACCTGTGCACCGAAACCAAACTTCATTTTTAATGAAGGGCCAATTTTAGTGTCTGCACCAATTCCAAGATTTGCCTGGCCAACAGCATAAACTGTTGCAGCAGCAAGTGAAACGCACATAACAGATAAACGTGCATAGAAATCAAGATAAGCGCCTGCTGTAGGTAAAAGTTTGCCGGGATCAGTTGTTACTTTTAATGATGAATTAAAATAAACTCCCAGCTTTAAAGCGGCTTCAAGTTTTAATGGGGTTGTTGGTGCATTATAAACAGATTCCGGAATTGGAAATTTAACAACAGGTATTTCCTTTGCCGCTTCAAATTTATATTCCCAGCTATCTGCGCTGTTGCTCATCGCTATCTTTAAGCCTTTTTTAACTGCATCACCGTATTTTTCGCCCTGCAGATCCTGCAGAATCTGAAGTATATCCATAACAGTTTGTAGAACAGGACTGAATTCAATTTGCGGTGCAGGAAAAGTCGGGTCGCTTTCACTTCCTTTATAGGAAGCTTCTTTTCCTTTTTGCGAATCAAAATTTCCACGGATAATCATTAACCGTTCAAATGGTCCAAGGTCAAGAACCATCGAGAGGTTGCTAAGCTTACTTTTCCAGTTGTCTGCAACATTATTGGCGAATGAATTAATATCGAAATTAAGTTTGCCTGTGTCAGTCTGCGGATTGTTATTCACTTTTCTTGTGGCTTTGTACTCAACATAAATTTTAAGGTAATCTTCATCAATAAGCATCCATTTATCCGGAAGAGGGAAGTCAAGATTTTCAATCTGCTTCTGAAGTTTGTATCCTTCCTGCAGAATTTTACCTGCTCCGTCTTTCAGATTAATCTGCATCAGTTCATAAACCTGCTTGCCTGCGTCGGTAATAGCATTCTGGATAAAATTAGTATCGAGAGCAATTGCATCACCAAATGAATTAACTGCATTACCTATATTCGGGAAAATTGCTTTCGAACTTATCATCCTGTATGTATCCGCAAACAACGGTGGAGTTTTACTAAGTAATTTTGCAGGATCAGTTGCATTAATAAGTTTCTTAAATGATGGAGTGAGGAATAAAGCTTTTTGTGTAGAAGTATTTTGCAACAAGCCGAAATTAATTGTTCCATTTGTTGGCTTCCGCAAAATTTCAGTTGGATTTGCAATTCGTAATAACTGGCTTTCCGGTGTTGCATCAAGCGAAAGCGAATAAATATCTTTGGCCGGGTTTTGGGGATCGCCTGATATATTTGCAATTACACGGCCAATTCTTATTAACGGTGCCGTAATATTATCCGGCAACGGAACTACTTCACCCGTGTCATACTTATGCATTACTGTACTCCAGGATCCGTCTTTAGGAAGGATCATGCTTCCCCGTGCAGCAGCAACAAATTGCGGACGTATACCGGCTTCATCTTTTGCAGCATTTGTATCAACTCTTGTTATGCGCATCAGCTGACCGTTTTTGCCAATATCAACAATACAATCAACAGCTCCGCCAATAGATCCTCCGGCAAGAATATGTAATGCGTCCTGGCAATCTTCTGAAATCGGAATTCCCATCGGGGCAAGCTGAACATAACCTTTCATTTTTTTACATGGCACTCTTCCGTTAACCGCACCCTGAACAACACCTTCAATTTCAATGTCACAATCGAATTCAACTTCTTTTAGTACTGCCGGTTTGCTGATTGGTCCACCGGAATTTTTCTGAACAATATTATTTTCATCAACATAATACTGACCAGGCTTTATGAAGTTCGGAACATCAAATTTTTCTCCAACCTCAACAATATTTTTTACATTGAATACTCCCTTGATAACCCCGGGATGAATGCTGTCGCTTTCCTGAACCGGAATTACTTTTGTAAAATCTTTCGAAGCAGGAAAATCAGGATGCCCTTTAAGACGATAAGTATAATCGAACACACCATCACTTTCGGCTTTCCAGCCTGTATCAACTCTGTAAACATAACCGCTACCCGAACGGTATAAAATTATTGTACGAACAACCCTGATTCCCCATTTATGGATCATACTTCTTACCTGAATAACTTCGTGCGCAGTTCTGCCCACAAATACATCAAACTTAGCCTGGCTTGTCTGCGCAAACTGTGCATCAGGATTAAACCAATTGCTGAATATACTTGCCCCATAGCCGCTAAAGTCCATGCGTGTTACAGGAACACCGCGGCTTCTTAGTAAATCATTCAACTTAGGAACGAACTCCTGGTTAAAGATAAACGAAACACTGTCTCCAAGATTGGAAGTATTTGTATTCTGCCCGTTCACATTAAGTATGTTGTTTAGCTGAAGAGTGCCTCCGTGAAAAAGAGGATATCTGTCCGATGAAAGCATTCCTGCCGTAAATTGTAATTGAATTCCGCCCTTAAGATTATTTGGAAAGTTCTTCCTGTTATTTTCAATTTCAGGTGGAGTCTGGTCTACGTCTTTGTTCAGAACAGCAATTGCACGCATTCCGAATGGCAGAGTGAAAATAGGGACGGTAACATTTCCTTTTTCATTTTTAAATTTATCCAGAATAAAATCAGTTAAAGGAATTGGAGCTAACGGAACAAAATGTATGCTGTTATTTAATATACGTGTCGCTCCGCCATCGTTGGGATAGTAGTTCGGACCAAGCGGCGGTTCAATTTGAGGCGATGTAGGATTTATTGTATTCGGGTCAGTAAGATTAACCACCGGCTCCCAGGCAATTTGCGGAAGCATAAAAGCTTTTGCATAAATGCCTCGTGATACCACGTCCATTCCCTGAACCTGTATAGGAAATTGAGTACTGTTTGTAGTTACATCGCTGTTAACTGCAAAATGTGTCCGCATTAATGCAAAACGTTCCTGACCAAAAGATGCAAAGCTTATTCCCATCTGGTCTGCATTGCTTGAAACATCTAACAATGCAAATACATCATCAAGTAGGAATGAAAAGTTTTTATGCCATAACTCGTCAAGGTTGCGGTTAACTGCTGATCTTAAGTGCGTATTTTCGTTTTGATTATTAAACTCGTCTTTTAAATTATCTGCCGATGAATTATCACCGGTTGAAAATAATTTAACAAACGGTTGTTCATTTAAATTTGCTGTAAGGTTATGATTGCTAGATATATTTTGATTGTCGGATAAATTTTGGTTGTCAGATAAATTTTGATTTGCAGTAGTTGATTGTTCTAACTGGAATTGATTCTGAAGCGGTGCAAAATGAAACGATACATCTACCTCATCATTATCATCAATGCCCGGTTGCCATTTCGTCCGGCACACAAGCCAAAGCCATATTTGTCCGTTTGCCGTTGAAGCTAACCTGCCGCTTCTGAACTGTGAACGTAATCTGTTAAAGTTTGCTGCATAAGGATCAGGAAGCGTTGGCAGGTAAGCGTAAAGTCCAAATGTCAAAAAGAGATTTGCATTTTTAACTTTGATAAAATCATCTGCAAGCTCACCGAAAAGAAGGCAGCCGTTTACCGGTGTGGTTTTAAATAATGCATTGTTCAGTGCAAGTGAAATTGGTTTGGGCAAAGTTGCTTTTGGCTGGCCAGGGTTATAGTTATCAAAAAGAATATTATCATCATAAAGGTAAATGAGCTTGGCGTTATTATTTACTGCAAGCATCAGGTAAGAATTTTTTGAATGTATATCAAGTGCGCTTCCTGTTACGGTTACAGGTCTGTCCGGTAGTGGATTCATATCAGTTTGTGTCAATAAAAGTTCTGTACCATTTGCAAATGTATTAAAGAAAAAGGGAGAAGCATTTGTAAACTGAAGTTTTACTGTTGAACCAAATGTATTCTGTTCGTCTTTGTATAATTTATATTCTTGTGTACATTGTTTGTTGAATGAATGGATATCCGTAATGCCGATTCTACCAACATCAGCAAGCACGTATGGATTGGTTAAGTTAATTTCACCGTTTTTTAAGCCTTGCCATTTAGTTGATAATCCTTTAAAAGTTTTTATTACCAATCCGCCGCTGCCCGCTGCAGGAGAAGGATTTATAATATCAATTTGCGCTGCAGGTAAAGCCCAGGCACTTAATTGAATATCTGCTGCCCCGCTAAAAATATTGAATGGAGACTTGCAGTTATTAATCTTAAAAAAATTCTCTGAACATTTAAGCGGGATTAAAAGCCGGTTAAGTATTGAATCAAAAGCAGCTAAATCATTTGCATACCTGAAGCTTGCCTTGTGTCCATATACATTCCAGGAAATATCTCCTTCAATTTCTTCAATATCCGCTTTAGAGTTTGAGATATGAAACCTAAACCTGTCAGGTGTATTTACATTTGATTCTCTCGCATCAATGCCGTATAAGCTGTTTAAGTCGGCATTAGTTAATTCCTGCTGAACAAGTTGCAAATCAACGGTAATCTTAACACCTGCTGCAACTGTTAATTTTCCATCTTTCAAATCGGGTTTTTCACTTAAGGATATTGTACCGCTACTTATTTTTAATCCTGTATAAAAGCCGGTTGGCGAACCGGGTGCAAATACATTTGTGTTTATCCAGACACTGTCCGGTACAAGTTCATATTCTGTTTTGGGAGTTACTACCGGGGGAAGAATATCGTTGATAATTCTTTTTCTTAGAGAAACGTTAAACAGGATTGCAGGCTCAGCATTACCTTCAAAGTATAAAGCTACAAGCTTTATAATTTTAAAAAAATCAAACCATAACTTTCTTCCGTCTTTATTGGTGAAAGGTCCTATACTGTTTTCAACTGCTGCGCCTTGTGCCCACAATGGTACAGAACCATTAATCTGCGTACTTCTTACAGGCACATCGCGTATAAAAACTTTAAAATCCTCCTCACCTTTTTTTCTTACTGCATTGGACGCGATCCTGTTTACCTCTTCTATTGTTGCTTCGGGAAGGGCTTCATTAAAGTATAAATCAGAATTTTCAACCGGGAAGAAATTATTCCTGATCGAATTAAAGTCTTCGAAACCAATGGATCTTGTAAGAGTTTCCCGGAGGGTTTTTAAAGTATCGGATTGTTCGGGATTTGTTTCAAGGTGACTGGAGAGTGTTAATAAGGTTGAAAGAATATTTTTGTCTGCAGCAGTTTCTTTTTCCATAAATTCCACCAATGATGTTTACTAAAAAAATCAGTTAGGTAAACCAAAAGGAAAAGGCAAGTAGATTACTTGCGATGCCACATCATTGACGGGATAAAGGAAATTTATCCAAGTTAAAATTTTATTTTGACTTTGCCCTCTTAAATCATCAGCACAGGAAATAATACTGAACTTGTTAATTGTGTTTCATGCTGAAGTCAGAAATAACATAAACAACAGCAGTTAAATTGTCAAGACGCATGCAGAATATTTCTGTAAATAAATTTTAAGGAAAGATGAAGTCCGCTTTAAAAAATTATTCAAACGGAAAAAGAGGAATAAAAAAGCCTGCAAACTCAAGTTTTACAGGCTTTGATTTTCATAATTATGGATTTGAAAATTCCTTTTTAATGTTATTATCTGAGCAAAATAATTTTTTTTGTTTCGCTGAATATTTTGCTGTTGTTTTCATTCACCTTGACAATAAGTAAATACAACCCTGAAGATAAACCGGAAGCATCTAAATATATTTCATGGTAACCGGCCGGTTTCATTCCCTCAAATAATTGTACAACTTCTTCCCCAACTGAATTATACACCTGGATTTTGACATAACCGGAATTTGGTAAAATAAAATTAATCTTCGTTCCGGCATTAAATGGATTCGGGTAATTCTGAAATACTTCAAACCTTGCTGGTTTATTAATTTCAGCTTCAACAATTCCGGAATACTCAAATGTACCGTCGTAATCAATCTGCTTAAAGCGGTATTGATTAATTCCGGGATCCGGATTTTTATCTTCAAAATTATATTCAGCCGGTTCAGTGGAATTACCTTTGCCGCTTATAAACCCAATCTTTTTCCAGTTCTTTGTTAATGTAGAAGACCGGTGTTCAATTTCAAATCCAAGATTATTCGTTTCTGTAGAAGTAATCCAATTTAAAATAATTCTGCTGTCGGTTACATTGGCATTAAATGATGCAAGTTCAACAGGAACAGGAATTGATTCTACCTGC
The DNA here is from genome assembly GCA_003599415.1 of Ignavibacteriales bacterium. Taxonomy (GTDB): domain Bacteria; phylum Bacteroidota; class Ignavibacteria; order Ignavibacteriales; family SURF-24; genus SURF-24. The sequence continues at coordinate 17,086 of QZKB01000124.1, forward strand.
CATGCGTGAATAATTAGCCGTCCGTCAGGATCTCTTACAAACTCAGCTATGTAAAGAATTTTATTTTGTGAATCGAATGTAGCAGAAAAAATTTCATGCTCCGGTCCGAAGAAAAGGTTTTTATTTATTCTGAATGCAGCATAAGGCTGAGGATCATAAGATTGAATTGTTCCTGCTGCAACCTGTGCTAGGTTAGATGGATTGTAAAAAATAATCATCGGCTGCATATTATGTCCTTTCCAGCCTTTACCATCAGGATCTGTCACATAAAAATCCGGGTAAGGTGTATCCGCAATAACCCAGTCGTGAAGCATTCGTTCACCAACATAACCATACCAGTTATTACCAAGTGCCTTGTTTCCTATAACTGCAACGGAATTCTGATCCAGGGATGAAATCCATGTTGCTTCTCTCCAGTTGTCACTATGTTTATATCCGTCAACTGAGTTTGGAAAATTATAATTGTCTGTTCCTTCAACAGGTCCGTATTGCAGCAGTGTTGTTAGTTCCAACTGGCTTTCTGCTGCCGGGGGAGTTACTCCTACTTTTGAAAATGCATACATCGTTGGACCTAATCCGCTTAAACCACCATCCCGGCATCGTCCTACCACAAGATTTCTACCTGATGTAAAGGTGTTTGCCCACGATTGAGGTGTTGAGAATAACCAGTCATTTATTGTTGCATCATTCGGTGCAGATGTTGAGCCTGCAAACCAGGCTCCGTATTTAGTTGCAGAAGAAAGATTGGTGGCATCACAACAACTGATTGATGCATGCTTATCACCGGTAACAGTATAATGGATACTCCATGAACTATATAATCTTCCTTCATCCGGAACATATTCTAATCCTGTTCGCCATATATCTACATATTCCCAGCTGTTAATATTTGTGGGCCTTATGTTTACAGCAGATTGAAGTATTGTTGCTGTAGGAATTTCATCCGGGTTTTTACCGGCGGAGACTATTGGCGCAGGAATACTTAATTCACCCACAAGACCATTTTCGGGTTGATTAAGATTTGTTGCAAAAACAGAACCAGGAAAACCATCGGTAGAACCGCTGCCGGATTGTCCGCCATCTCCATTTGGATTATATTCAATTGCTTCTCCTCCCCATAAAAAATCATCCGGTAATTTAAAAGCTCCAAGATAATTTAATCCTTCAGGATTCACTAAAGTGCCGTCGCCTTTATATTCCTGCGTTGAAGTTGATACAGAAGAAGACAATAAACTTTCATTGCCTGCCGCATCGCGCGCAGAGACTGTAAAGTTATATGTTGTGCCTGTTTCTAATAAAACACAAGTGTAATTGTTAGTGCGGCTGTAACCTTCAACTTCTCCGTTGTTATAAATCAGGTATTCAACAACACCAACATTATCAGAGGGTTGGTTCCAGTTAAGTTGAATTTTTGAATCCGAGATTGGAGCGGCAACTAATCCTGTAGGTTGAGATGGTGCAGTGATATCGGCATCAGTATACAGTTCAATTTTATCGCAGACTAAATATTGCTTTGGCCAGGTTGCACCCCATTCAATAGCAAGGTTTACATTTATAAGTGAGTAGGAAGAATCTGATTTATGAACACCACTGTCAGTTATATTAAAGACAGTTTTTGTTGATGTATGCGGGGCAATTTCAGTGAATGTATACCGGTAATCTGAAAACCTTCTCATTGTATACCAGTTCCCAAATGATGAACCACCCTCGGGTTGATCGCTATCTCTGAAACTAATACGCGAAGTAAAAATAAAAGTCTCATCGGAATTATTGTACCAGGTTACAACAATTCTTTCTCCCTTTTGAAAAATCCTTGCTGAACCCTGAACCCCTTCATAATCAGTAAATTCTTCGGCCTCCGGAACAGGAACCAATCCACCCGGACCTGAAGAAGTATAGTTTACACCCGGACTTTTAATAACTGTGTTCCACCCACTTAGTCCGAATACATTTGCCTCTGCAGTTGCCCCAAAATCAACCAACACTGTATTTGAATTAGCTGAGTTTTCAAAATTGATGGCAGCATCAAAAACTTCCTTTACTACTTGCGGTGCAACTAAAGCTGTTGCTGCTGCATTTGGATGACTGTCATCCAAAGCTGATGCTAAAGAAGAAGGGAGAAAACCGGAAGCATCTGCTAACTTGTGGAAAAAATCAAACACGTAAACATTTTTCGGAAAGGTTCCGAATTCTGAATCGAGTTCTTTGGCTAATGTATCTTTAGCCCATGTACAAAACCAATCAGATAAACTTGCTTCAAGCGCATTTGTTTGACCGGAAACTAATGGTGCATTTGTCGAGATTACAAAGAAAATATCAGGATAGCTTTTCATTTTGTTTATAATGTTACGCCAATGCCATTTATAGTTGAATAATGTTTTATCATCCGGATTATTTGTATCAGCAGGTGAACCGGCTGAATAGATATTTGAGGAAGGGAAGCAGGATTTTATCATTACAATTTTGTAAGAGTTAAGATATGGAGAAATGTCATCAACTGCACTTTCTGCATTAAATATTCTATGCCATGTGGACCATTCATTATCTCCGCTTGGATACCAGGTTTCATCGATTGAAACTGCATCATCTCCGGTATAGCCATGCGAATTATTATACTTGACGGCTTCATCAGGAATGCTTGTGCTGCTGCCGTTTGGTCCGTAAATATTCTGACCTGTTGAATGATGCAGGAAGATACACGTCCTGTAACTTCCCGATTGCGCCATCAAACTACAGGTAAATAAAACCAGAGATAAAAGGAAGAAAATTTTTTTGCCTCTCATAGCACCACCTCCAAACGCTTTTTGAAATGAATATTTATAGTTATTAATCAAAAACTAAAATCTTACATTCGGACTAATAATTGAAATTTATGGCGACAAGCGCACTAATTAGTAAAAAGAACAACGAGAATAAAAAGTATAATTCCTGTCTTTTTGAGATTTCACCTATAACCGCTCTTAGCGCAAGAACACTTAAGATAAATAGAATAAAAATTGTCCATAGCACACCTCTTCCGGTTAGGCCAACCTTTAGAAAAATTATCAACAAAAAAAATATACCTGTTATAAAAGTTAACTTCTGATTCATAGCGTAAAAATGCATTTAACCGGTCTCAATAGCTTGTATAATCACGACAAAGATTTGTACAAAAAGGATTACAGGAAAATTTTTATATCAAATAGAGAAAAATATTATTGCTTATTTGAGTTCTGTTTTAAATAATCTGATGGTGATAATCCAAAGTGATTTTTAAACAATCTTGAAAAGTGAGAAAGGTCAGTAAATCCAAATTCGTATGCCGCTTCGGTAATATTTCCCTTTCTTGAGGCAAGAAACTCCTCTGCTAATTTCAGCTTTACAAGATAAATGAAATTTGTAGGAGTGGAGTTCAGTTCTTCCCGGGTTAGTCTTTGAAATTGTCTTAAGGAAATTCCGATTGCCCCGGCAACTAATTCAGAGTGAAGCGGCTTGTTTTTATTTTCGCTTATAAATTTTGTTGCTTTTTGTAGTAATACCTGATTATGTGAAAGATGGTTTTTCCCCTGGTCTTGAAATGGTATAAAAACAATTTTTGAATTTTCTGTTTCGGACTTAAATGGAATTTTCTGAGCTCTCCTCACCTTTATGAGCAGGAATGAAATTGTGATGATCGTAAATCCTATAGTGAATAGGTAAATCCAGATCCAGTAGGCTTTATATCTTTCTGTCAGTCTTTCTAAAAAATCCGGGCTACCTGTAAACCCAACTCTTTTCCAGTATTTCGGATAACCGAAATCACTGTACCCGCCCCAATCGAAGGACCACATAATTGTTGAAGCGTATTCAACAAAGACACCCTGATCTTGCGGATAATCAATATCATTACAGCAAAAATCAATTCGCATTGAAATTCCTTCGTGAGGTTCAACACCAATTGCAGCAAACGGGATTGAAACTTCTACCACATAAAGACTATCTTTGTCAGTTGCATTGTTGATTGATCCAAAATATTTAACATTACTTTTAAAAAGTACATTCTGGTCATAGTCTTTTGGAACTGCAACTGTATCGGCAAGAATATATCTCCTGTCTCCCCTGAAGACCTGGGTTCGGTTCTTTAGATCGACAATAAACTGGTAATCGTTCGTATTCATCTTCAGGCCGTCATCATTTTTGGAATCGATGTAGATTTCTATGCCATCATTTAAATGAAGCCTCGGTTTGTCCGGTGTGCTTTCTGCTTGTGCAAAAAGATGTTCATCAAAAACTTTAAATACAAGATTCAGATATTTTAAATTCCAGAAAGCTTTTACAATTACTTTGTTTCTGGAAAGAGGCTTTTTTAATTGATCAAATGAAAAACCATTCGGGTATGTTTTATAAAGATTTATTTCGGGTATAGTATTGAAACTGCTTAAAGTATCTGCGAAATAAAATTCCGGCAGGTTCTCCCACTCATCAACAATTCCGTCAAAAATTATTTCTTCATTCTTATAGCGAATATTGTTGAGAACATCAGGCTGGGAAATAAATAATAATAAGCTGAAAACACCAATTAACAATGGTATACCCTTGAACAGTGTTAGTTATTATAAATCTTTTGACTGAATTTACAATAAAAAAAGATCAAATGTGACTGGCTAAAATGAGTGGAATAAAAAATTTTATGAAATTGATTTATATCATATTGAAAAACAGCCCGTGTGTAAGAAAGAAGAAAAACAACGGGCTGCCTTCAAAATCGTATATAGAAAATTCAGTTATCTTAATAAAATCATCTTCCGGGTTTCACTGTATTCTTTTCCACTTTCTGTTTCCTCCGCTTTAAGTGAATAGAAATATAAACCGGAAGGTAAATCCGTTGCATTAAAACTTACATCAAAATTGCCTGCTTCCTTTTGCCCGTTTAATAATTCTTTAACTTCCTGCCCCAGCGAGTTATAAATCTTTAAGCTTACATGACTAACTGAAGGAATTGAAAAATTTATTTTAGTCTCCGGGTTAAACGGATTAGGATAGTTCTGGGATAAAGCAAACAAAGAAAGAGAATTCAAAACAACTTCTTTTGTTAAGTAATAGAATTTATACGTGCCCTCAAAATCAATTTGTTTTATCCTGTAACTGTAAGTGCCGGCAGTTAAGTTCCTGTCTTCAAAACTGTATTTGTTTACTTCAAGCGAATTTCCATTTCCGTTAATGTAAGCCACTGTTAACCATTGCTTTTCTTCCGGGGTTTTATATTTACCGTCGGTTCTCTGAACTTCGAAGCCCTGGTTATTTACTTCTGTTGCGGTAATCCAGTTTAATAAAATATTATTATCGGTTATTGTTGCTGTAAAACTTGTAAGCTCAACCGGTACGGCATTTAGTATTGTAATAGCTTTGGCGGGTGCAAAATTCCAGTTATCTCCACTGGGAGTTGCACTAAGGTTCACGCTGTTTCCATTGGCAAATATTGTATCCTTTACTTCGAATGCGGGAGCTGTATAAGAAAATGTAAAGGTAACTTTTCCACTTACTGCTGCAAGCGGGCTAACATGTGTTAGTTCTCCATTTAATTTCTGCAACGTTGCATCAGTAGTATTTAATGTACCGGATTTTGCAGCTATATTTGTTCCGCCGGCTGCTAATGGTCCTCCTGTAATTACTAAAGTATAGTTAGCAGTTTGGCCCACTTGTAGTGTATCCGGGCCGTTGATTGAAACAACTGCACCGAATGGTTCTACGCCATGACAATAACATCCGTTGTTGGCTGTTTTTCTTGTTCTTCCTGTTATACCGGTTTGGTAAGCATAAAAAGTGATTGATGAAATAGCCAGTATAAAAAAGGATAGATTAATTAATAGTCTCCTGTTGTATAAGTTTCTCATTCGTGGTCCTTTCTTTATTTTGTGGTCATATATTATCAACGCTGTTTAGTTATAAGGTAGTTTCGCCCAATAAACCTGCAAGAGTTCTTTTAATAATCATTAAAGCTTTGTGATTATTTTTCCCATTAGAATAAATTTTGAGCGTCTGAGCCTTTATATAATTAATAAATGTTTTTTTTCAATTAACCAAACCGGGTTGCGCAAAGTCATAATATAGACTTCTTTTACAGGCAGATAAGAGATATTTAACGATGAGGAAATCCTTATTACTCACAAATTCAATAATAAAATTTATAACCCGGTTTATTATTGAGCAGAAAGTCATATTTGCCTAAATTTGGTCTGTAATTTTTAATGGTAAAATGAAATTATTAATAATTGGCAGTTCAGTTAAAGATCATATCCATATTGGGAATGATGAGAAGGTGAGTCCGGGCGGAATTTATTACTCTGTTCTTGGGGCATCAGGTTTTGCAAATGAGAACGATGAAATTTTTCTGCTTACCGCCATTGACAAAGAGAATGAATCTTTATTTGCATCTGCATTTGAAATGGTGAATACGAGTTTAAAAACTTATACAGATAAAATACCGGTTGTGCATCTTAATATTTCTGAAAGCGCAGAACGATGTGAATATTATGAAAACATTACTCAAAATCTTTCCCTCAAAAATATTCCGAACCTGAACAGCTTCGACGGAATTCTTATAAATATGATTACAGGTTTCGACATTAATGTGGAAGATGCTCTCTCGTTAAGAAAAAATTACGACGGTTTGATCTACCTTGATGTTCATACTTTGTCCCGGGGCTTAACTGAAAAAAATGAAAGAGTATTCCGTCCAATTCCTGATGCGGAGAAATGGATTGCTTCCGCAAATTTTATCCAGGTAAATGAAAATGAAATATTTACAATAACGGATAAGAAAGATGAATTTGAAGCTGCAAAATCAATTCTGCAATTTGGAGCAGAGTATTTGATTCTGACCAAAGGCGAACTCGGAGCAAGAATATTCTGGCTTAAACAAGATGAATTGAATTCCGCATTTGTTTCTGCATTAAAACTAGAAGCCACAAACAGAGTTGGTCTTGGAGATATTTTTGGGGCTGTGTTTTTTTCTGCATATATTAAGCACCAAAATTTAAATTATGCTTTAAGGCTTGGAAATACTGCCGCCGGAACAGCCTCTGAATTTACAAACATAGATGAGTTTAAAAGATTAAAAGATGATACATACGCAAGATTTAATTAAAAAGAGAATTTTGATTACCGGCGCTAACGGAATGCTTGGACAAAGACTGATAAAATTCTTTATGCAGCAGAAATATGTGGAAGTCTTCATGACTTCACTTGAAGAAAAAAGCTGCTTTGGATATAATAACTATATCCAGGTCGATTTATCCAAACGAAATGAGGTTAAAAAAGTAGTTTATGATTTCTATCCTGACTTTATTATTAACACTGCTGCTTTTACTAATGTTGATGCCTGCGAAACACAGCGTGAACTTTCCTGGAAAGTTAACGTAAAGAGTGTAGAATATCTTGCAGAGACAGCAAGATTAATTGATGCGCACTTAATTCATTTTTCAAGCGATTATGTTTTTGATGGAAAGAGCGGGCCATATTCTGAAGTTGATAAACCCTGCCCGATTTCTTATTACGGGAGAACAAAACTTGCCGGTGAAAATATTGTTAAACTTATTTCGCCTCTTAATACAATAATCCGGACAAATGTTTTGTATGGACCGGCTTTATACGGCCGACCGGATTTTGTTAAATGGGTTGTCACATCATTAAGAGAGAATAAACAAATAAGAATTGTAACAGATCAGATTAATAATCCGACTTTTACAGATGATATAGTTCAGGCTGTAAGTAAAATTACTGAATATAAAAGGCAGGGTCTTTATAATATCGGTGGTAAGGAATTTCTTAACCGGTTTGATTTTACTCTTAGGATAGCAGATTATTTTAACTTAGATAAATCATTGATTGAACCGATTTTTACAGAGACATTAAAACAACCAGCGCCAAGACCACTTAAATCCGGCTTATTAAATCTTAAAGCTGAAACAGAACTTGGATACAAACCTCATTCGATCGAGGATACTTTCAGCATAATAAAAAAAGAACTTAGACTTTAACCACGCTAAGGTAAAAAATGAACAGCCATCTCACACGTAAAATTTCCCTTTTCTTATTTTTACTTTCATCAATCATCTGCTCACAAAAGAAACCTATTACTATTGACGATATTCTTGGCGGACGAACTATGTGGGGCAGCGGTTCATACAATAACCTTCAATGGTTTGATAGCGGGAACAAGTTTTCATTTGTTAGATCCAACAAAGAAACCGGCTCTTCTGATATTTGCGAATATGATATTGCAACAGGAAATGAAAGTGTTATTGTTTCCGATAACGATTTAAAAATAAATAAAGACGATAAACCGTTTCGCATTTCTAATTACAAATGGTCACCCGATGACAACTTAATTCTGTTCACAGGAAAACTTCCTGCAAGATCACTTAAAACAGGCGGAGCATTTTATTTATATGATATAAAGAACAAGAAATTTTCATTACTCGTTGGTTCGGAAAAAGAACAATCAAATGTTCAATTTTCTCCTGATAGCAAAATGATTGGGTTTGTTAGAGAGAATAATCTTTTTGTTTTAGATATCCGGACATTAACAGAAAAGCAACTTACCTTTGACGGCAGTATAAATATAATCAATGGTCAGTTCGATTGGGTTTATGAGGAAGAGTTCAGTATTATTTCTGGTTGGGAATGGTCACCCGACAGCTAATCAATAGCATACTGGCGCTTAGATCAATCTGGTGTGCCTGAGATTCATTTAGCTAAATACGATTCGCTTTATCTTAACTCGTATGATCAGAAGTATCCGAAACCCGGAGCAAAAAATTCTGTTGTTAAAATTGGTGTTGTAAATGTTGATGACGCTAAAACTACCTGGATGGATATTGGAAGCGAGACTGATATTTATATTCCGCGAATTAAATTTACTTCTAATCCCGGATTGCTTTCCATTCAAAGACTGAACCGGTTACAGAACAATCTTGATCTACTTTTGTGCAATGTTAAAACCGGTAAATCCAAAATCATTATAAATGAAAAAAGCGATAACTGGATTGACATTTTTGATGATCTTACTTTCCTGAAAGACAAACAAAAATTCATATGGTCAAGTGAAATATCCGGTTATAAACATCTTTATCTTTTTAATTACGAAGGTGAAAAGATTAGCACCATTACACAAGGGAAGTGGGAAGTCGGAGAATTAAAAGGCCTTGATGAAGCAAATGATATTGTGTACTACACTTCAAATGAAAGAGGAACATTATATTCTGATTTGTATTCTGTAAAATTTGACGGAACAGATAAAAAAAGACTGACTGAAGAAGCGGGCACTCATTCAATTGATATGGCAGATATTCCAAAATATTTCGTCGACCGTTATTCAAATGCAAATTACCCGCCATCATCAATAATGAAAAAGATGAATGGTGAAACGGCAAAAGAACTTAGCAAAGCTAACCTTGCAGCGCTGGAAATATTTGAAAGAGCAAAGGTTGAATTCTTCACAATTAAAACTTCCGATAATGTTGATCTTGACGCTTTCATTATTAAACCGAATAACCTGGAAGAAGGGAAAAGGTATCCTGTATTTATAACTCAATACAACGGACCAACATCCAAAGCAGTTACTGACAGTTGGGGAATAGGTGGTATGTTCGAACAGTATCTCGTTCAAAACGGATTTGTTGTTATAGGTGTTGATTGCCGTATTACTGGCGGCAGGGGAGTTGAGCATAAAAAATATGCTTACAAAAATCTTGGCTACTGGGAAGTAAATGATCTTGTTGAAACTGCAAAATATTTAGGAACTTTACCTTATATAGACTCACGAAAGATAGCTGTCTTTGGCTCAAGTTACGGAGGATATTCTGCTGCTTTTGCATTACTAAAGGCTCCGGAATATTTCAAAGCTGCAATTGATGCCTTTGGTGTAACCGACTGGAGATTTTACGACGACATTTATACAGAAAGATATATGTCAACACCGGAACTTAATCCAAAAGGTTACGAAGAAAGTTCTGCTTTGAATTATACAGATAACCTGAAAGGAAATCTTCTCATCATTCATGGAACGGTTGATGACAATGTCCATTATCAGAATGCCGTTAAACTTGTTGAGAGTTTGATCGAATCGAGAAAGCAGTTTCAATTAATGATTTACCCTGAAAAAAGTCATGGCATACGGGGCAAAAATGCATCTTATCATTATTACCAGACTATGAGGGAATTTTTAATGATGTATGTTAAGGAGGATAATTACCTGAATATTTAGTAGATTATCAACGGCTTAAATGCTCCGGGTGCTTGGCTCAGTGGTTAGAGCGTTCGCCTCACACGCGAAAGGTCGTTGGTTCAAATCCAACAGCACCCACAAAAAACGAAGCTTTCTAGGATCTTAACTATAAATCCAGCCATTTAATATTTGTAAGAAAATAATTGATTTTAAGACTTTTTTATTGACATTTTTAAGTAAGTATACTTCAAGAACTAAAATAAAAACTGCCTGTCCCGGAAAACTCAATCAACAGGTAGATATAGACTTATACCTGGCAATTCTCAATTCCAACTTTTTACTTAGTAATCTTTCACTATTTACGGAACAAAGTGTCATAAAATTTTTAGTTAAAGCAATAAGAATTCTTCCTAATATCTTGTATTTAAAATTTCCTGTCACTATAAATTCAATTAAGTATTATTCTTATTGTTCTGGTTACTCCTTTAAAAAATAGAATCAACAGGGTAATGAATGTCAATATTATACTTTTCATTTTATTATACTTTATTAAAAACGAATTCCTACGTTAACAATAACGGCTTTATAGAAATATTTATTATCACCTTCATTTATTTTATCCTTAAAACTTTGCGGTTTGTTCTGGGAATAAAGTGCAAATCCGAATGGTAGCTGGGCATTAACATAAAACGGGACGTCTGATATCTCGAAATCATACCTGTAACCAAGACGGAATTCATTCCAGATATCTATGCCGTTGAAATATTCGTTTTTGTTTTCTTCATAGAAATTATCGTACATAGGATAAACAGTATATTCTGCATGAATACCATATCCAAAGTTTCTTCTGTATCCAAATTCCAAGCTTGATGCATGAGTCCTGCCAACATTCTCATAAGGAATGGACATATAAGCTACACCAAGAATCAAATCATTATAACTGTCGAACGAATAACTATATTGAACGGCATAGATATTCATCATTGGACTCATTGGACTAAAATCAATTGAGTTTTTAAAGGTCGGTTCATTTTTTATGGATTCATTGGATTGCGCAAAAAATATCTGAGTAGCAAAAAGAATATTAGTAATAAGAACAGTTAATGCTGTCTTGAATTTAATCGTTTTCATTTTTCTTCCTTATTCTGTTAGTTATTTTAAATTATTTGTTTTATTTATTGCAAAAAGAATACACGATTTACTATCCCAAAGTGTCCTAGAAACTTGAATTTGATAAGGGATTTCCAGGGCGCTGCATAATGAAGCAATTGGATTAATACAGCAATAGTTGCAGGGTGAATCAATTGATAAATAACGTGCGATGCTTTTTAATTTACAGTCTTTTGCTTTAAAACTATAACCGGCTGCCATGGGAAAGGAATTCCATTGTGCAAAACCAATTACATTGGAATAAAAATTAAAAACATCATCCGGGTGCTTTAATTTCAATTCCTTCACTCTTGCCGGCGCTGCTAAATTATTTTCGGTTTGTTTTTCAGTCGAGACTTTTTCTAATAACCCGTTGTCACATAATATCTGTAACAAATCAGCCAGCAAACCCGCGTAAAGCAATTGTAGTGTTAGTATATCTTTTTTTTCTTTCATAATTATTGTATTTTCTTCTACAAAATTATTCTATCCGGTTAAAGATATAAATAGTCATTAATGACCATTTTTATGAATACTGAGTACTACATTAAAAAACTTAATCAGTTATTTGAAAGGACAGAATTTGATGAATCGGCATTAGATTACTCAAATCTGGACAAGCATATTGGGTTCATAAAACAATTAGCGATAGTTGAGAACAGTTCGATGTCCATTTTTGATGTCTTTCAAAAGAAATATGTTTTTGCACAATCCAAATCCTTCTCAGTCCTTGGTATTGAGGTAGATGAAATGTTAAAACTAAATCCTCAATATTTCTTAAAAATAATCCACCCGGAAGACGTACCGTTTTTGACGGAGACGCATTACCGCTTTACCGATTTCATAATTAACCTTAAGTTAGAAGAGAAAAAAAATTATAAGGTGATTTATGTATTCCGGATAAAGGATAAAAACAATCAATACAGATGGTTCCTCAATCAACTGCTTCCGCTCGAGCTGGATAATAAAGGCAACATCTGGCTGATGCTTGTTACATATGATATGCTGCCGGATGGAAATAACATTCAGAAAGTCGAGAGAAAAATTGTTAATATAAAAACGAATGAAATCCAGCTTTTTCCCGGTGATTCAATGGAGGATAAAAAGAATAATCTGACTAAAAGAGAAATTGAAATTTTAGGACTTTTAGCAAAGGGAATGGCCAGTAAAAAAATTGCAGATGAATTATTTTTGAGCGTTAACACTGTTAATAATCACCGCAGGAATATTTTGGAAAAGACTAATTCTGAAAACACCGCTATGGCTATCAAGTATGGTCAAAGCCTTGGAATTGTTGAATAAAAAAATTGTGAAGCATCGAGCATGTTGTTAAATTATCTTACTTAATCTTGTAATCTAAATTTTTGACATAAATCTATTAGCGCGAAATTAAAATGAGTTATAAAGCAATACCCTTTGAATTACATAGTGTAACAAGTATAATTTCAAATATCAAAAGTTCAATTGACACATCTTATGAAAGCTGGTTATCTCATCATGAATATTCAGGTGAATTAGTTTTATATCATTACACTACGCTAGAAGGTTTCAAAGGAATCATTAATAATAGGTCGATTAGATGTAGCGAAATACATACTATGAATGACCCTTCGGAATTAAAATACGGGAAAGAATTATTCGAAAGTTGTATTACTGATTTGATAAAAGAAAATGAGAAACATTACATAATTGAAATACTGGAACAACTAAAATCATATATTGAATATTTACAACTTCCCCATTTTCGGAGACATTTCATTGCATGCTTTTGCAAAAAAGATAATTTATTGAGTCAATGGAGAGGTTATGCATTAAAAGGAGGCGGATATAATATAGGAATTTCTTTTGACTCGAGTACATGCATATGCCCAGAAATAGACAATATTGATGATGTAAAGCCGCTTCATTTACGAAAGATTATTTATAACCAAGAAGATCAAAAAAAAATTATCGAAACATATATTAGAGATCTTATTAAAAGTATTATTATTGCTGTTGAAAGTGATGGTTTTATTCTTGATGCTAGTATAAATTCAAAAATAGCATTATATGCAAGCAATTTACTTTTTGATATGATGTTATCAATGAAAAATTATGCTTTTCATGAAGAAGAAGAATGGAGATTGATAAGATTACTAAGATCTGACGAAAGTCATAAACTATACAAATTTAATGAAATCAATAATGAACTTATTCCGTATTTAGATACATATATTTATAAGAAAAATGAAAACGAGCTTGTGTTTCCATTAAACAGTATAAGATTTGGTCCAACGTTAGATAAGATAAAAACAAAAATTGCTATAGATTTGTTTTACGATAAAAGTAAAACACTGAATCATAAAATAAATTTAAAGAAAGAAATATCCAGTAAAGACTCAGGATTCATATTAACAAAATAAATTTTAATCACTTATAACTGTCCCCATCTTAATCAACATAAGTAAAAGTTATGCTGTAGAAAAATATTCACCTGAAAGATATGGGACTAATCTCAACCTTTATTCTTTTCTTTATCTTCCTGTTTTTTAATTGTTTCGCGTAAAAACTCCTCAAAGCTTTCAGCAAACTCTTTTCTCTTCAATGCAAATTCAACGATGGTTTTAAGGTAATCCATTTTATTGCCAATGTCATAACGCTTACCTTCAAGTATTGTGGCAATAATTCCTTCTTCCTTTAAAAGAATCCGCATTGCATCTGTTAGCTGAATTTCATTTCCTTTTCCGCGCGGAGTTTTTTCAAGCGCTCTGAATATTTCAGGAGTAAGAATATAACGCCCGGCAATTGCAAGATTGGAAGGAGCCTGATTTCGTTCCGGTTTTTCAATAAGTTCATTTAACTGCAAAACTTTATCGCTTAAATTGCTTCCGCCAACTATACCGTACCTTGAAACTTTGTCCCAGGGAACAGTCTCGACTGCAATTACAGTCTGTCCGTATTGCTCGTATGAATCAATTAGCTGCTGGGTAACAGGAATAATTGAATCAATAATTGTGTCACCAAGTAAAACCGCAAAAGGTTCGTGTGCACAATGAAACCTTGCATGATAAATTGCATCACCTAACCCGTTCAATTCTTTTTGCCTGATGAAATGAATATTAGCCATGCTTTCGATATGCTTCAACTGCGTGTACAAAGTTTCGTCTTCTCTTTCCTGGATGCGAGATTCAAGTTCATAATTCCTATCGAAGTGGTCCTCAATTGATCGCTTACCTTTACCGGATACAATTAATATATCTTCTATTCCCGAGTCAACACATTCCTGTACAACATACTGAATCGTGGGCGTATCAATAATCGGCAACATTTCTTTTGGTTGAGCTTTTGTTGCCGGAAGAAATCTTGTACCGAATCCGGCTGCCGGAATAACTGCTTTTTTAATCATTGTGAATTACCTTATGATAGGTTTAATAACTCTTGCATTTATCTTTTGTAAATTGATTATAAGTCGTTGAAGCATTTCATCATCCTCGTACATTCCAATAATGGCGCCGCCCGAACCGGAAAACTTTGCAGATGCTCCGCAGTTTCTTGCGGTGTTTACTAACTCCATATTGCTCTCGGAAATGTTCATGATTTTACAACGCAAATCGAAATTCTTATTCATCAGGCTGCCTAATGTTTTATAATCCTTTTTTAGAAGCACCTCTTTTCCTTGGCGAGCTAAATCTGCTAACTGAGCTAACGTATCAATTACCAGCGAATCTCCCTTCTCAAATTTTTCCCGGATGTTACTTAATACTACACCGGAAACTTTTCCAAGTTCTGTTTTATAGGCGAGGTAAAGTTTTGGCAGTAATGATGAATCAAGTGGTTCATATTTTCCAAAACCGTTTTGCTGTAAATGTTCTTTATCAAAATCCATATAAACACAACCTTCGTAAACCTGGATTACTCGATCCTGCAAGCCAGCATTAATACCAAGCTCTTCTGTTTCAGCTTTTAAAATGATTGAAGGAAGAATATGTTTGGGTATTTCAATATCATAAAATTGCATTAGTGCTTTCATTGTAGCGGTAACAATAGCGCTTGAACCAGCCAAACCAACCTGTCGTGGTATTGATGAGCGATAACGGATAGTAAAATTTTTATTATCAAGCCGGATATTATTTGAATCGCAGTACTCAACAAATTTTTTGATGGCGGCTTTAATAAGTCTTATTCCGCCGTAGTAGCCGGTTAATTTAACTGAGTCAATCAAATGATAAATATTACGGAAAGTATTCAGGTCAACATCCATTTCCTCAATTCTTAATTCAGGCGATTCATAAAGAGAAATTGAAGCACCGAAATTTCTTACTATAATGGAAATTGTCTTTCCGAAATATCCATCGGATGGATTACCCAATAATCCTGCTCTTGCAAAAGCTCTTGTTTCAATTATCATGTTTTTTGCTGCCTTGTTTTCCAAAGCTTAGTGAATAATGCAATTAATTTGTTTTAATAATTTTGAAGTTGAAACTAAAAATAAATTTCTTCAAAGTAAACAAAAGGGAAGGATAGAATTTTACGTCAGAGTTGCTATTTGTAAGATGGAATGCACCGTGGGAAATTAATATTTCCCACGGCTAGTTCTGAAAAAATTATTCTATTACTTCAAAGCCGGTATATCTCTGAAGCACTTTTGGTACAAGAATTTTTCCGTCGGCGGTCTGGTTGTTTTCAAGTAAAGAAACCATTAAGCGGCTTGTTGCCAAACCCGAGCCGTTAAGAGTATGAAGCAATTCCGGTTTCTTGGTGTCTTCTCTTCTGTAACGGATGTTTGCCCGTCTTGCCTGGAAACTTTCAAAATTGCTGCAGGATGAAGCTTCCAGCCATTTGTTTTCTGCAGGAGACCAGGTTTCAATATCATAACATTTAGCTGCCGAAAAACTTAAATCTCCTGTACAAAGCATTAATATTCTGTAAGGAATTTCCAATGCCTGTAAAATATCTTCTGCATCAACGACAAGTTTTTCAAGTTCATCATATGATGTTTCCGGTTTAACAAATTTTACCATCTCAACTTTGTTAAACTGATGAACGCGTAAAAATCCTTTCGATTCTTTTCCGTAAGAACCAGCTTCTCTTCTGAAGCAAGCTGAATAACCAACGTAACGTATAGGCAAATCTTTCTCTTCAATAATTTCACTGCGGTGAAGGTTTGTTATTGGTACTTCTGCAGTAGGCACGGGGTAAAGTCCGTCCTGCTCAATTGTGTACATATCCTCAGCCATTTTTGGTAACTGGCCTGTACCAAGCATAGAGTCTTTATTAACAAGAAACGGCGGAAAAATTTCCCTGTAGTTATGCTGGTTTATGTGAAAGTCTAACATAAAATTTATTAATGCTCTTTCAAGTGTTGCGCCTTTGCCGGTGTAAACAGGAAAACCTGAGCCGGTTACTTTTGCACCGCGTTCAAAATCAAGAATCTTTAATCTTTTGCCAAGCTCAACATGATCAAGAGCTTTAAATCCTTTTCCGTCAAATGAAAAACTTTCCGGAGTCCATCTTCTTGCTTCAACATTCTGCTCAGCACTTTTACCAACAGGAACGGATGAATGCGGAAGATTAGGAATTGACATTAAAATTTTATTCAGCTCTTCTTCTGTTGACTTTAGCTGGGCATCTAATTCTGCAATGTTATCTGAAACTGTTTTCATCTCTGCAATTATTGCAGTTGCATCCTGTCCTGATTTTTTCATTTGTCCAACCTGCTGAGAAACCTGGTTCTTCTTAGCTTTCAGTTCTTCAACAGATTGAATTATCTGCCTGCGTTTTTCATCAAGTGAAAGAATTTCATCAACTCTGTTCTTTTCGTTTTTATTTTCCAATCCTTTTTTAACTAAATCAGGATTCTCGCGAATTAGTTTAATGTCTAACATCAATTCTCCAAAAAATTAGATAAGTATTTTTCTATTTCATTTATAAAAATTATTGCGTTGTTAATCTGTTTCTCGGAATCTTCTTTTGTTGTAATAAAGAAGTCGTCATAATCGCTATTAATTCTAATCTCTTCTGCGCTGTGTAATATCTTTGAAAGTTGTTTAGCCAGTTTTTCATTCTTGATATATTCTTTATCGAAAAAAGAAATTATACCGGAATGTTTTCTTGAATCGAATTTATCGAAAGCAAGCAATGCTCTTACACTGTGAAAAATAGCATAATAGCTTCTGTTTATTGATTGAGCAAAATGATCCTGTTCGAATAATAGTTTTGCAGCTTGTAAATCTTCCTTTGCTTTCTGCAATCTGTAATTTGCCAGATCAGAAATTCTATCCATAGATTACCTTTCCTTCATTAACAACGTTTGAATAAAAAGGTAAGAGTGTATAATATTCCTGAAATTGATTTTCGTTTTTCAAAACTATTGAAGCAAGCTTTCCGTATTTAAGTGATAACTCGACTGTTAAATCGGTGATTTTATCTCTGTAGTAAGAGAACTCATCATTTTTCAGATCTGTAAGGACAAGAAAATCAATGTCGGATTCTTCATCAAAATCACCGCGAGCATA
>QZKB01000070.1 GCA_003599415.1 Ignavibacteriales bacterium
GGTATCAACGCCAATACCGTCAAACTCCGGACCGAATGCTTTCCGGGCTGATGTCAGACCTTCAACAATTTCTTTATAGATTGCTAAAATATCCCAGTGAAAACCATTTTCATATTTCATGTTATGTGTGGGAAAACGATGGACTTCATCTAAAACCAGTTTCCCATCCTTAAGCCTTGCTACAATACAGCGCCCGCTTTCTGCGCCAAGATCAAAACCAATAAATTTTTTTTCAGTATTCATAAATATCCGCAGTTGTTAGAGTGTTATTTATTTTCAATAAATTTTTTAATTTCACTTACTACAATAAATTCTTCATTTGTTGGAATGACTGCAATTTTAACTTTTGAGTCATCTGACGAGATCAAACCTTCTTTCGGATTTGAGTTGTTTTTTTCTTCATCAAGGACAATTCCAAGATTTTCCATATTCATTAAAATTTCTTTCCTAAGCAACGGAGAATTCTGACCAGCCCCGGCAGTAAAAACAATACAATCCGCACTATTTAGCGCAACAAGATATTCACCAATATATCGTCTTACATAATAAGCAAAAGTTTTAAAGGCAAGCCTTGCCTGATCGTCCCCTTCATTCATGTCTTTTTCAATATCTCTAAAATCTCCACTCTTACCCGAGATGCCAAACAGACCGCTTTTAGACATAAGTATATTTGCGACCTGATCAATTGACAAATTTTCTTTTTCCATAAAATACAGTAATGCAAAAGGATCAAGATCACCAACTCTTTTTGCATTGAGTAAACCGCTTTGGGGGCTCATTCCCATTGATGTATCTATTGACCAGCCATCTTTAATGGCACAAACTGAAGAGCTGCCTCCAAGATGACACGAGATAACTTTATCTGCAAAGAATAATTCTTTGGCTCTCATTCCAATAAATCTATGCGAAGCCCCATGAAATCCATACTTACGTATTCCATATTTCTGAGTGAACTCATATGGAATTCCATACAGATAAGCTTCGGGCGGAATATTTTTGTGAAAGTGGGTTTCGAACAAACCAATAAGCGGAGTAGATTTTAAAAGCTTTTGTAAAACAGTAATAGCAGTTATATAAACATCTGTATGAACCGGAGCAAGCATGCGGTAATCTTCCATTGCAGTTAATACTTCGTTGGTCAGTTCAACACAACCAGTTATACCTTTTGCATGAACTGTTTTAAATCCTATCGCTGCAATTTCATCTAAAGAAAATTTTCCTTTTATCAACTCTAAGGTTAAATTAACAGCACAGCAATAATCCGGTATTTCCTGTTTTATTATTTTTTTTTCAACCTCATTAAATGAATAAGAAAAAAATCCTTCCTTATCTCCAATTCTTTCTACGGTTGCCTGAAAAAGCACTGTGAGATTTGCAATATCATACAGTTTACATTTATAAGAAGTACTGCCGGGATTTGCAATTAATATTTTTAGGTTCATCTGCTGCACTCCTGTAAATAATTATTTCTGTTTAAGCTTATTTATAACCCTTTCTGCAATTTCTCTTATTGTCTGTTCTGTAATTTCAATTTTATTCGGATTCGAAATTTGCTCCGAATTACTCGGCATTGGAGTAGAATCGCAAGTTGCCAAAGGTCCATTTAAACCAAAACTGGAACGAAGAGCAACCAAACGATCTCTTTCATTATCGGGCAGCACATTAACATTACCAAGCTGAATTGCTTTCCATACAATGTTTGCAGTATGTTCAAGCGTTTCCATTTTATGGTAGGCGTTTAATAAATCCGTACCAAGTGTTAAGGCGCCGTGATTTTCCAAAAGTATGGCATCTGATTTTTTTATATGTTCTCTAATGTTTTCTGGAATTTCCATTGTTGAAGGAAGTCCATATTTTGCAATTGGAACAGATCCAATTACAATTATCGCTTCGGGAAGAATACATTTATTTAATGGAATACCTGCAACTGCAAAACTCGTTGCATACGGCGGATGAGCATGCACAACAGATTTTATATCGGGTCGCTCTTTATATACTTCCAGATGCATTTTTACTTCGCTGGATGGACGATACTTGGAATTGCCTGAAATGACTTTACCATTATTATCAACTTTTATTATCATATCGGTATTCATAAATCCTTTGCTCACACCGGTTGGAGTAGTAAGTAATTCCTTGTCATTTAATTTAACAGTTATGTTGCCGTCGTTAGAAGCAACATAACCTCTCATCCAGATTCTTTTTCCTATTTCAACAATTAACTGCTTTAATTCCCATTCACTGTTCATCAAATAACTCCTGATTTATATTAATTCTTTTAAAACTTCTTCATGCGGATTTTTAATTATGACATACCCCGCAAGCATGCCTTCCTGTTTTATATATTCAACTGCCGGTTTAACAGCAGCTTCAAGTGCATCAATATCTCCCGTAATTACGACAAATCCTTTTCCACCTACAGCCATTGCAACATGGATTCTTAAAATATTCAGATTAGCTTCCTTTGCAGCATAATCTGCGGCTTTAATTGCCGACACAACAGAAAATGTTTCGATGATTAGCATTGCCCCGATTTTTTTTCCGGGAATATTGATATCAATTGTAGTAGTTCCTGCAATAGCCGGGAATATGCGTGGGTCCAGATTGGCAATTGAAGTTGCGTTCACAACCGAGAATCCGCCAACTTCCTTTGCAACACTAATAGCATTTTCAACATCTGCATAGTTACCGCGGAATACCATAAAGTATTTTCCGGAACAGATTGTCCGTGCAATTATTTTTTCAACATTTGCAGATTTTAAAACCATATCCTGAACTTCAAATCCTTTGTAAATACTTGCCAGTTCTATTATTCCAATTGCATTTCTCTCGCTCATCACAACCTCTGAATAATTACTTCGTTATCAATAACTTCTTTAATAACACCATTTACTGATGCATGAACATTGCTTGAAATTCTTCCGGATACCTTTCCTATCAAATCATATTTTTTTACTTCATCACCAACTTTTACAACCGGTAACGCTGCGGAACCTACATGCTGATTCAATGGAATTCTAACAACAGAAGGATGAAAATTAATATCAGTTAATGGTCCTTCATCTTTAAACATCAGAACATCTAACCTTTGCATTAATTTTTTTGTTGGTACTTTCCTGTAATCGATCATCGGATGAACTGAAATTGGTTTGCCATCCCACTTTATGTTTTGCTTAAAAGCCAGACGTTTTTCAATAACAGTTGCACCTTTCGGATCCAAACCTTCCGGGCAGGCATACATTGTACAAAGATTACATTCGCAGCAGGAAAAATTTCCGGCATGAAGCATCGGGAATTCTTCTCTTGTAAACATGCGATTTCTCATTGCAGTCTCCGGCCTAACAGGTTGCCCCAATAAATAGCGCGGGCAAAACTCAGTACAAAAATTACACTGGTCGCAGCCGGCTTTTGCAATTCTGTCGGTATCATGTTCTGTGGCAAATCTGTTATACATATTTACACAGTGATGATCCGTAGGTAAAACAATTAAAGCTCCGGTTCGCTTAGAAATTGTCTTGTTCAAATTTTCTTCAAGAACCCCCATCATTAATCCACCGGAACGAACAACATAATTTGGAACTGTAATTTTAAATTTAGAAAGAACTTCTTTATAAGTAATTCCAACAGGCACTTTAACCGTGGAGGGCTTTTCCACAGCACCGGCGATAGAAACAAATTTTTCTGCAACCGGTTTGTTAACCGCAATGTTATAAAGAGTTTCAACATTCTGGACTACACATCCAACTGAAATTGGTAAAGCTCCGGGTTGTACAATTCTCCCTGCTGTCATATAAATTAAAGTGACTTCATCACCTGCAGGATAAACATCTTCCACTACAACAACTTTAATATCATTTGGTACTTTGGACTTAAGCAGTTCAATTTCTTCGTGATGTTTTTCTTTAATTCCTATGATCCCTTGTTTTGCCCCGGTGATTAGCATAACTATTTTCATTCCGTTCAAAATTTCATCAGAATAGTTAAAAAGTAACTGCATATCTTTATGAAGAAGCGGTTCGCATTCGGCAGCATTCATTATTATTGTATCAGGATTGGAATTCAGTTTTATATGAGTTGGAAATCCTGCTCCGCCTGCTCCAACTATTCCACAATTTTTTATATCACTTAAATTCATATTACTCTATTCTTTTCAATCAGATATCTCTGTAATCTATTTTTTCGACTATAGCCATTATTAAAGTTCTTATTGGAGCAAGCTCCAGGCTGAATAAAGTTTTAGCAACACCCGGGGCTCCGCCGCAGACAACAATATCTCCTACACCCGCACCAACATAATCCATCGCAATCCACTCTTCTCCTTCCTCCTTTCCATCAGGTAAAACCGGTTGAACAATATAAAGTATTCTTCCATTGTAAGAGGGATGCTTTTCCGAAGAGACAATTTTCTTCTTAACCTTTGCTAAAAACATCAGGTAATCCCATCGACTAATTCAACAATGCTTGCATTTACCGGAGCAAAACCATTTGCAAAAACCTGTGTTGCATCTGTGCTTGTAACAAATACTACTTTATCACCTGACGCTGCAATATTATTTGGATCCGCCACTACAAGCGGATTATCAATTTTCTTTCCGGATGAGGAAACCGGTTGAACTATATACAATGTGCATGCATCAAGTTCTTTAACTTTTTTAGATGCCCACACAACTCCTATTACAACGCCTAATTTCATTTTAACTTTTGAGATTATGAGTTATCTGAACATCATCA
This sequence comes from Ignavibacteriales bacterium, assembly GCA_003599415.1. Lineage (GTDB taxonomy): Bacteria > Bacteroidota > Ignavibacteria > Ignavibacteriales > SURF-24 > SURF-24. Next base: position 4,732 of record QZKB01000070.1, read on the forward strand.
ACAATAGCCATAATTACAGCATCGATTGGTGAATTTTTTGTAATGTCTGTCATCCTTGCAGATGAACCATAGGATAGCAGAACCATACTGCCCTCACCAGCCTGCACAGCATCTACCGCTACATGATACGACTTCAAAGGATTTCCTTTATGATCGACTTCTTTACATAAGAGAAGCTTTTTACCATTTAAGTTTACATCCTTCTGAGATGCTACTACTGTTCCGATTACTTTTGCAAAAATCATGTACTTACCGGTTAAAAGTTTTGTCTAATTCTTCAACCGGGCGGGGAATAATTAAACTAGAAATTACCTCACCGATTTTTGAAGCTGCTTCCGCTGCTGCTTCAATTGCTGAGCGAACTGCAGCAACATCACCTTCAACTGTAAATGAAACATAACCGCTGCCAACCTGACGCCATTCAATTAAATCAACGTTTGCTGCTTTCAAAGCTGTATCAGCTCCAAGAATTAAAGGTGCGAATCCTTTTGTTTCAAGAATTCCTATTGCATTTTTTACTGCCATTTTATTTCTCCTAAATTCAAAATTTTTTATACAAATCTTAAAGCGTTATGGGTCATTATCCGGCGCTTACGGACAAAATTGAGAGGTGTACAAATTCCTTCACCGGTAGGTGTAGCAATTGTATGCGAAAAATAACCTTCGCCGCCATCACCACCATCGCCACGTAAAGTCCCGCCGTTAATAACATTCACATCGCAATCAGTTACACGTGTGTAACGCGTAGCCCGGTTAATATCTTTTGTAAATATGCTTGCCGTATGTTTAAATCCATGTTCAGCTATTAATGCGGCCTGTAATCCATCTTCAAAATCTTTTACTTTAATTACAGGAATACATGATGTCATCTGCTCAGCAACTACCCACGGATGATTCCGGTCCGTTTCACCAATCAGAAGAGGAACATCTTCAGACAATTCAATTCCAATTGCTTTGGCAAGTACGTTTGCATTGCGACCGACAAAATCTCGTCCAATAAGCCAATGCTTTCCATGAAGTTCTAGAGCTTTTTTTGCAAGCTGATCCATTTGTTCGGATGTTAACCTGTAATTTCCAACATTAGCCATTTCTTTCATGAACGATTCAAAAACTGACTCAACAACAAAAATTTCCTTTTCAGCAATGCAAAGAACATTATTATCATAACTTGCACTTTGAGTTATTTCTGTAGCTGCTAATTTTAAATCTGCGGTTTCATCAATTAAAACCGGAGGATTACCTGGTCCTGCTGCAATTACTTTTTTTGGATAAGTCATTGCAAGGTCAACAACCTGTGGTCCGCCTGTTATGGAAAGCAATTCAACTTTTTTATGCCCGAATAATATTTTTGCTGTTTCAAGAGTTGGTTCTGCAACACAGGTTACACAATTCATCGGGGCACCAGCTTCAACCATATATTTATTCGCAAGCTGAATAACTTTTGCATTTACTCTTCTTGCAGATGGATGAGGATTGAAAGCAATTGTATTCCCGCCGGCAAGCTGAATGATAATATTATTTATCATCGTCGGTCCGGGATGTGTGCTTGGAGTAATATTACCAATCACACCAAAGGGAACATATTCATCAAGCGCAAGCCCGTTTTTGCCAGACCAGGCTGTTGGCTGAAGATATTCCACACCGGGACTATTCTTTGCAGCGTTTACAAACTTTGCGGTTTTATGGTTTACTCGTCCCATCTTTGTTTCTTCAACAGTCATTCCTGCAAGTTCTTCTTTATGGTCCAATGCCATTTGTCTAACAGCGTCTATAATTTTTTTACGGCACTGAACGCTTCTTTCTTTAAATAATAGAAAAGCTTCGTGAGCTGCTTCAACTGCATCGTCCATATCATCAAAAACTCCCCAATTGCCTTTTCCATTATTAGCAGTGTTAACTTTCACATTTCCCGATTGTGAAATTACATTCCTAACAATATTCTGAACAAGCTCACGGAGTTCTACTTCATTAATTTCCACTATCAACCTCTGTTATTTATTTTGCTGATTTCTTTACCGGCTTTTCAATCGGATCAATTGGAAATTTTGCAACAAGTTTTTCAGAAGGTCTTGGAATAACAAGTTCCGATACAACGCCACCTACAGATGATGCAGCCTGCACGCCGGCTTCAACAGCTGCTTTAACTGCAGCAACATCGCCGCGGATTATAATATCTACTCTTCCACCACCGACTTTAAGCCATTTTGCAAGTTTTACGTTAGCAGATTTTATTGCAGCGTCTGCTGCCTGGATTGCAGGTGTAAAACCGATAGTCTCAATAATTCCTAATGCATCTACCATTTTTCATTTCTCCTATTTTTCAATACCAATAAGTTCAAATACTTCTTCGTGCGCCGAAGGGATAATGTTGGTACAAACTAATTCACCAACTTTTGCTGCTGCTTCAGCTCCTGCTTCAACAGATGCCCTTACGGCACCAACTTCTCCGCGTACCAACGCTGTAACATATGCTCCGCCAATTTCAACTCTTTTTACAAACTCTACGTTTGCTGTCTTAAGCATTGCGTCAATAGCGTGTATCGCGCCGGTGTTCCCTCGTGTTTCAATAAATCCTAATGCTACTCGCGACATCTTTTCTCCTTTTAATTTGTTTTATTTATAACTTTCAGTTTTCTTTTTTTAATTATATCTTTTGCTCCCGGAGTAATTACCGTTCCCTTCGGAATTATTATTTCAATCACTTCGGAGTCAAGTACTTCAAGATGATTTTCAGTAAGCACAGGTGTTTTATATCCGTTCATGTCAATAATCTTACTTTGATTACTATGGAAATTATTAACTAATTCGGGTCCAACTAATCTTTGTGATGATGAAGTAACATCCACTCTCATTTTTGAAAGTTGTAAGATTACTTCAGATGTAATCATTTGAATAAGTTTTTGAATATCAACAGTCATTAAAAATCACTCATTGAATTTCTTTTTTTATAAATAACTTTTCTTCCAGATGAAATTGCATCTACAATTGCAACAATTGAATTATCAACGCAAGCATCTTTCGTCGTGCTGGTTATCCTTGCAGATGAAGATGAACACAATAAAACTATATCGCCAGCACCGGAATTAACTGTATCAGCACATACTGAACTTTTATTTGTCTCTTCTAAATTTTCATCAAGATATTCCACAACATAAAGTTTCAGAGCATTTATATTTTCAACTTTGTTAGTCGAAACTACATTTCCGATCACTTTACCTAATTTCATTTTTACATTTTCCCAATAAATTCAACAAAAGTGTCTTCTCGGACATTTGCTGCATTTGCATCATCAGTATCAAGATGAATTTGAAGTTTCCAGGTATCATTGATTCTGATAAGTACATTTTCAAAGATTGTACTCTTTTCTCCAGCTAAGCGAACCTTACAGAAGTCCCCTTCTTTAACACTGAATTTTTCTGCATCTTTATCTGTCATATGAATATGACGGTTAGCTATTATCGCACACTTTTCGATATAAACTGATCCATTAGGGCCAACCAGTGTTAAAGCAACTGCATTATCGAGAGCGCCGGAATTAGTTACCGGGGGATTGACACCAAGGAATATTGAATCTGTTAAAGAAACTTCAACCTGATCATATTTTCTTAAGGGACCGAGAATCCGAACTCCGAAAATACTGCGAAGTTTTGGACCAACTATCGTTAATGTATGTTTAGATGCAAACTCGCCTGGTTGATATAAAGGCCGCATTACTTCAAATTCGGCTTTATCGCCAAATAGAACCTGAAATGTTTTTTTCGTTAAATGAATATGCCGGTTTGAAACTCCAAGTGGAATTTTTGGATATAGTGAATCAGAGTATGAAGTTGGTTCTAAAGACAGGTTTAACTGTAAATAATCAATTATTTCTTCAGTAACTAATTCAACTAGTTGATTATCAGAATAAGCTTGTGTATAATTTAGACAACCACAACCTAAATTGCTTTTCAAGAAATTGTCTCCTAATTTTAATCTGTGATTATTACTTCAACACCTTTATTACGAATCTTTTTTATTTCTTCTTCCGGCGCAGAAGAATCTGTAATTATCTTTGACACTTGAATAATTTCTGCATATGCAGACAAACCTGATTGTGAAAACTTAGAACCATCGACAAGAACAATAACTTCTGAAACACGGCTGACAATAAATTTTTTTAATTCTATCTCAGTCAGATGTGTATCAGTCAAACCATTCTCTGCAGAAATTCCCCAAGCACCAAGAAAAGCTTTTTGAATATTTAATCCTTTTATAAAATCACTAACTGGAAGACCCATTATTGAGCCAGTTGTCGGTCTTATATATCCGCCAGGTAATAAAACGTTAACATAATTACATTTCATTAGCTCTATTGCTGTCCATATTCCCGTTGGAATGATTGTTATATCTTTAAGGTGCTCATATTTTTTAAGTTCATTTGCTAACATCAATACGGTTGTACTTGCATCAAATAAAATGGAATCCAAAGAGGTAATATATGTTGCTGCTTTTTCGCCTATTTTAATTTTCAGGGATGAGTTTAAATTTTTGCGCACTTGAAATGAATATTCTTGTTTTATGCGTTCTTCAACAAGTTTAGCTCCTCCATGTATTCTAGCAACTTTACCCGCATTAGATAATTTATTCAAATCCATCCTTATTGTAACTTCTGTTACATTCAGAAGATGACTTAATTCGGTCACAGATACATAGTCTTTACATAAAAATGAATTTAATATTTTCTCGTGTCTGTAAGAGGTTTTGCTCATAACTTGATTTTTTTTCGTTCAAAATATGTCTATTGTCGTTTATTTGCAAATTAATTTCGTTTATTTTCTTATTGTTTGCGATTTTTTTCGTTTGGAAATTTCATATGAAAATTATATAATAAGTGCTTTTTATCTTATTTTTAATAAAATTAAAATAAATAGCAATGGAATCAATTAATTTTTTTGAAGGGTAAAAAGTCAAACTTGGTTGACATTCCGAAACTCCGTTGCATTTAAGCTACTTTTCATTGCTCCATGTTCAGTTCAGCTTTTAAGGCAATCCCTAATAGATTTAATTTTTCATATCGACTGACTCTTCTCATCTTTTACTCTATTTCTAAGAAAGCCACAGCAACCCATCTTGACTTCATCTCTGAGATCATCCATCTATTAACTTTTCTGATATATTTTGATAGTTGTGAGTTAAGATTCTCAATTAAATTTGTCGTGGTAAATGAACGCCCTAATATTTCAACTAAACAAAGCCGATGTATCGTTAATGCTTCCTCTAATCCTTCATCAAGTGAGTTGGCTGCTGTTCGATTGATTTTCCTTAGTTCATCTCTTATCTCAAGCAATTTCCTTTTTGCGGTCTCATATTCAGGTTCTATATATGCCCTTTGTAACTTACCTCTATAACTTTCTTTTTCTTCTTCCCTTAAATAACTTACCACGTTTTCTCTCTTGTGCCATTGACATCACTGGATTATTGCCAGTTTACCATATGTTTCTTCTATTGCTTTTCGTAATCCTTTTGAACCATCTAGTCTTGTTAGTAGTCCTACTTCAAATCGGAAGTTCCTCTCTATCAAGTTTTTTAATAATCCTTTTACCGCTTCACTGTTTTCTGTTGTTGTTTGGATAAAGCCCAAGGGTATTTATATCCCACTCATTGTTATACCAAGCGCTATTACTATGTTATCCCATGATAAATATTTGCCATCGATTATCAATGCTATTAAATCATAATGTCTTAAATCCCTTTTCTCGAATTCCTCTAATCGCTTTCTTCTATAAATGTCCTGCTTATTGTTGAGTGACTTAATCCAATACTTTCAATTACGCTTTTCCTTACTTCTTCATAATCCTGCTGACTTAATCCTTTGATTACTTTCTTTATCACTTCTTCACTCGGCATTGGTATAGCGTGCAATCGTCTGTAATATTCAGACTCCTCTGTACGTTCCTCTTCTTTATTATAAATTCTTGGTTCTTCTACTGGCACTTTTTCTTCTACAACTCTTATACTGCCCGAGTTATTACTCCAGCGATTATACTTTTTCCCTTGTTCGTATTTCTCTCCGGTTTTATTTTTTATTTCTTCTTCCATTAACTGGTTTTAGTATAACTTGGCTATATCTATAAAATTCTTACACATTTCATATTGCATATCTTCTGTTTGACTTAAATACCATTCAAGATTTTCTTTTTTTATTTCACTATTTTCCATCTGAGAGACTTCTTCTAAGTTTTTTTGTTGCTAATAAAACTTAATATTTTTTTTTAATTGTTTGGAGTCTCTTTCTATCTTTCTCTTTTTCAACTAAGAATAAATATATACCTTTTGAAGTGTCGAGAATAATTAAAGTAAAGAAGAGATATTCTAAAAATGAATTAAATCTTTCTTGGTAGTCTAAATTTAAAAAGTATAATAATTTAACGACGTAGCTAATCTACATTCTTTCATTAGCATTATATTTAATTATTAGGATTAGGTTGTTATATTCAAAAAAGCTATTATTTCACTGAATGATTAAAATATGGAATGACAAATTAGGGGAGAAGGTTCGAATACATAAATAAATCATAAAAAATTTTAAGAGATTAAGAATAATGCATAATAAAAAGTTATAGTCACAATTTGGACAGAGTATTTAGAAAAGACTAAAAAATAAATGATATTTCCAATATTTTTTCCATTGTAAAGAATCCCTTACTCTCCGCCAGTATAAAAGCAGGTTCATTACCAGCTTTTCTTATTTTCCATTTAATCCAATTTATTTTCTTAATAAAAGATGAAGTCCCAGATATTGTTTAATTTATTTTAGAAGAATCATCTTCTTTATGCTTCTGAAATAATTTTTGCTTTTAAGTGTAGTAGCTGTTAAAGAATAAAAATAAATTCCGGACGAAAGATTGCTGGCATAATAATTTTCTTCATATGTTCCTGCTGATTGAATTTTATCAGTTAGTACTGAGACGACTTCACCAAGTGAATTATATATTTCTAATCTTACTTTGCTACCTGCCGGAACAGAATATTTTATATTTGTAGCTGGATTAAAAGGATTAGGATAATTCTGGTATAAATTAAAATATTTTGGAACTGCTCGTGTTTTTTGTTCAACAGATGTAGTGCTTACAGTGATGCTGTCTTCAACATTATTTTTATTCCCCGATAAATCAACAGGAGAAAGATTATAGATATAATCCCCGTTAGCGTCATTTAAAGAATCCGGGTAAAATAAAAGATGATTATCTTCTGCTACTTTCCAATTGCCCGATAATTCAGATTCAGAAGTTCCGTTAATTATATAAATCTTTGCGCCATTCAAACTGGCTTCTTCATTTAATCCAACTCCGGTTATATCAACTACATGAAAATCGAAATAACTTCCGGTACTGTCTGGTATAAAGCTCACATCAATTACAGTAGGCGGAGTAAAATCCATACTATCCGTACCGAACTGAGTAAGCTTTTTGTAATAATTGTAAGCATGAATTGCTATCCCGTCATAGCTTTCATTGCCCCTGTAAAATTTATCTACACCATACAGCATACTTTCCATATTTCCCCAGCCTTCTTCGTTAAAACTTGTAGTCTCAGTATCCAGTTCTTTAGTTTCCACACCAATAATTACTTTCTTGCCGGAGACAGTATTAGCATAATTTATTTCATCCTGGGCATCATTAATTATTCTCTGTTCAGTATCAACATAATCCATCATTGCAACATAATCTACAATGTTAATTAGGTTTTTAAGATATTCCATTCCGGGTTTGGTATCGTACCATCTTGGAATAGCAACGCCGAAATAAGTCCCGTCATTAACCGAATCCACCATTCCTTTCATCTCTGTAATAAAACCAATAAAGCTGTTCCAAATCTGCATCCTTGTGCTTGCTTCAGACCATCCGCTTAAAAGATATGGTTCAACATCGTATTGAATTCCATCAAATTTTTCTTCCGGAGTTATCGCTTCTGCATTAAACTTAAGTACTTCTTTCAGCCGCTGTTTACCAGAGCTTTGATTTGTTGTAGCCCAGTCAGAACTTCCGTCAAGATATTCTATTTCAATTCCTAATTGATGCGCTTCTTTAATAAAAGTATGAAGTTTTACGCGCCTTCCGGAATCGGCTCTAACATATGTCGGGCAATAAAAATAAACTCTGTTTATTGGACGAGGATTAGTGGGAATAGAATTTTCATTTTCTGAACCCGGAGGATTAAGACAAAAGTTAAAAAAGTCTTGCCGTACTGTAGTATTTACTATTATATCAGTCGATTCACCCCATAACCATATCGCTCTAACATCCTGGCTATTAATATCGGCAGTTAGTATAAAAACAAAAAGTAAACGCAGAAAAAAACTTTTTTTCATTCAACTCTCATTTTTTAATTCACAAAAATGAAAGTTGGCAAACATCTGTCCGGCTTCAAACATTTCTTTTACACCTTACATTATTTAAGGAAAAGCATTTTTTTTGACTGAATATTGCTGCCCGCTTTTAACTGGCAAATATATATTCCGCTCGGTTGATTAACAGGATTAAATTCAACTTCATATTCTCCGGGAGCCTTCTCTTCTCCAACAAGCGTTGCAACCTCTTTGCCAAGTGTATTAAATACTTTAAGAGAAGTAAACTGTCTCTCCTCTATTCCAAAGTGAATTTTAGTAATCGGATTAAACGGGTTGGGATAGTTCTGCAGCAGTGTAAACCTTTTATCAATTATTTTGTTGTTAGAACCTTCTTTTACACCAGTTGATACAAGAGAAACAATTGCCTTGTACCACTCATTAGCTATTTTCTGGAAGCCGGAACTGTTGGGGTGATAAGCATCCGATAGAAAATCAGTATAATCAGAATCACTCAATGCGCTGTTAATATCAATAAAAGTAAGATTACTCCATCTAGTTAGCATAGTATCCATAATTATTTTAAAATGAGCATTAAGAGTATCTATTCTTTTTGTAGGAGTTGGTAACGGTGTTGGCGGAACAGTTGTAACAATAAGTTTTGCCGCTGTGTGATTAAGAATTCTTGTTACCAATGTAGCAAGACGATTCGGGGCTTCATCAAGTAAATACTTTGAGATAATATCATTTGTTCCTGCCATTAATAAAATAATATCCGCTTCGCAGGAATCTAATTCCTGCTCAATTGTAACTTTAGGATATCCACGGGTATTACTTGTCATATCCGTTATTTCATTAATTTTTAAAGCGCCCCATCCGCCATGTTCAATATCCCCATCAAGCAAAGCGAACATGTCAGGGTATTCACTCCAGCTTGCCAGGTAATTTGGCCCATGAGGACAGAGACCGACATAATTAATATTAATATTAGCTTCGGTTTTTAACTTTGTTTTAAGGTAAGCCCTGTAACAGTCTCCTTCTGCTCCTCTTGTTATTGAATCTCCAATAGGATGGATCCTGATTGTATCTGCATCTGTTTTTGTTGTCTTATCTGCTTTATGAGCAAAACAGAAAGATGATATCAACATCAGAACAAGAAAAATCTTTTTCATTTTTAATCCTCTTTTACATTCTTTTTTAATTTCTATTTATAAATAACTTCAACTGGTTTTAAGGAAACAAATCATAAAAGTTTCTATGTAAAACAAGCAGCCTGTTTTTATTTATCAACATTCAGTGTCTCTACAACTTCATTATTTTTATTGCGCAGTTGAATTATGATTTCACCTTTACTTTCCAACCCGTTAGTAGATAAAACGCTTTCATTATTCAACGGTAAAAGTGCAATGACTTTTCCGTCAGAAATATCAGCCGTTAAAGTGTAGCCACCATTTCCCTTCTTCAGTTCTGCTTTTCCAGGAACAAGCTGCGAGGTCTTATGAAGTCTGTATAACGTTACAAATTCAGTACTGCTCAGTGTATCCGTTGTTGCAGTTAAGTGCCAGTCCCTTTCTTTAATCTGTTCCCATGGATTCGGATCATACTGGTCTGTCTGTTCCAGTTTCAGGTTGACAGGCGTTAACATATTAATATCGCAAACAACATCACCGGCTAAAGCTTTAATACTCTGCTGCCCGCCGATATCAAACTTATTCATTGCATGCAAATGGTATTCAAATGTTGAAGGCTGCTTAGCGTTGAGTCTATCGTATACAATTACCAGTTCAGGTTTAACAAAAAGAATTGTTCTTGTGTAACGGTTAAGAAGTTTTTGTTCAACGCCGTCTTTTTCTATTCTGTAAGCGTCGCCGGCTTCACCGGTTACCGCATCAATATACTGTGTTGTTTTGAAAGCTGTAATTTCACCTTTGGAAAACGGAGAGTGTTTAACCTGCCCCTTTCCGTTAACCGTAATATTGTTTTGAGATTTTGTATCCCAAACCCAATCAGCATGATGAGGCGAACCATACATATAATAATGACCGGTTCTTATCAGCATTCTTTGTCCAAGCGTCCACAAAGCAAAAGTATTGTTAGATTCAATACCATGAGATTGCGTTCCCATTGGACTTGATTTAAAAAGAATTTGTACATCGTTAGCAGCATTTAATATGTTTGAATTAAGAGCAGCAACGCCAATTCCTTTAAATAAATGTGAGGTTGGAAGAGAAACCGGTTCTATTGGTTTTGGCTTTTCCGGTAAAGGTTGTGTAAAGCCAAGATAACCCGGGTCTTCAACTGATCCGCCCATCTGGTCAACATACCATTGCCAGTATCCGTTTCCGGATTCTGCGGCAAGCCTGCTCATTAAGGGAACAGAATTAACAGATTGTTCGCGGAGGAAAGTACCTTCGCCAAACAAAGGAACAATGTTGGTTTCTTTTATTCTAACAGACCCATCTCCAAATTCCGCTAAGTCTCTGCCTGGAGGCATCATATACATTGCATAATAACCGGCAGCATCTTTAAAGTATGGTTTTTTATAAAGATTAATATCCATTGCAGAACGTACTGCATAAGTCCAGAATCTGAATCTTCCAAGGTAGCTGTGCCAGTAACTAAAGCCTTCATGCCATCCGCCGTCGTCATCAGACCAAACCGGGTATTCCGTAAATGTTACATTCATAGCAAACCAAAGCCAGTCTTCTGCACCTTCAACTTCTCCCATGAATGCAATTGCCATTTCACCCAGGAAGTGCCATGCCCGTGCATTATGGCTAACATAAGAATTCCACAGTTGACGGGGGCAGAGATGTTCGTACATTTTTTTACCGCGTATTTGTGCAACATTTCTGCAAAGCTGCCGTTCTTCTTCCGTAAGTAAATCATAGGCAAAAGTATAAGCTCTTGAGAAGTAATAAGTATAAGGCATACCTGCTTCATCATTATACCGGTAATCTGTTGAGCCGTTAGGATCCCATTTGGCGCAGTCTAATAAAATTTTTTTTGCCAAAGCGCCGTATTCTTCTTTAGCTCCGAGAAGGTGAGTAAATGCAAGTGTTGCGGCAGCATCCAAAGCTTTAATTGTATAAACCCTGTTTCCCCACCAGAGTACAGTCCAATCGTAACCATAACGTTTCATTGTATCAGGATATTTTTGAGGCTCAGCAGTTGGAGGAGGATTCTTAAGTAATGCCTCACATTGTTCAACAAGTTTATCATACTTGTCTTTATACTTGCCTTGTGCATCTTGTTTCATTTGTTCCAGCATTTCAGGACGCATAAAAAGCCGCGGATGTGTTTTAGGAATTCTTGACATTAACTCTTCGCGCGTTGGCAATGGCATTTCAACTGCGCTTTTGGGAATAGTAAATGTTCTTGCAACACTCCAGTTTGTTTTGTTTCCATTAGCATCTGTTCCCCTGTAATGCCATGTATAAGTTCCGGGAGTAAAAGTATGCGACGGGCAATGAACATTAAACTCAAGATTATTAATTGAGTAATAAATTGATTTTGTGTCGCTTCCGGAAGAACATTCAATTTCCCATTTTATAATACCTTCCTGCGGTCTCCAGGTAAATGCAGGAGGATTAACTTTGGATTCTAATCCTTCCCCCGGGTAATAACCCCATTCAGTTCCTTTCGCAGGGTCTTCATTCAGAACTAATTTTTCATTTGTGTTTTGCGCGTAATTTAACGTACAAAGAAAGAGTAAAACTAATATTAAAGTATTATAAAATTTTCCTGGATTCATTTATTCTCCTTTTAATCGTTACCTGGATTCGGTATTATTTATCCAACGTGTTTCATGTTTTTTAACGATGATGGTTTAAGATTTTTTTGTCATTTCAATTAATTTTTTAATTGATTTAGTTATGGCAAGCTCGGTTTCACCTCGCGGAGTTTCTGCTTTCTTAAGGATCTCCATTTGAGCATCAATCCAGCTTTGTTCTGGCTGTAGTTTCTTTTTCATATAGTCAATTGCCTGTAAACCAATATCTGCACATACAGATAAATCTTTAGATAGCGTTTCAATTTCATTCAGAACAGGAGATTCTTTAATCAGCTTTTGTAACTGCGCATGATTATTTTTCCACAGATCTAACATTTTTGTTACAGAAGAAATTATCTCTTCATTATTTACATCTTTTACAGAAAGACTGGAAACTCTCTGATCAAATTCTCTTGCTACACGCGGGTCTGGTCTTGCAGCATCTGCAACTTTTGTTAAAGGATGAAATGATTTTGGTCTCCTGTATTTTTTTCTGTCGTAAGTAAAGATTGGCTGAATTACATCAACAAAATTTTTAAGAACGGTTATATCATAACTGTTGGCCAATCTTCTTAACATCATATCGTAGTTTTTAATGTGAGTTAACCCGTAATCTTCAAGCTGCATGCTAACTATATCAAGTCGCCTGAACATATCATCAACATTATTAACAGAACCGGGAGACCAGAGACGTTCAGCAATTGCAGCAGTGCGGGGCCAAATTCTGGAATCAATTGTTTCGGCGCCAACATATTCTGCCCACATAGTAGCTTCTCCGCCAAGAATTCTATCTCTAACTTCATCACTTAAAATTGTATCCTGCGGAATAGGGTCATTCATATAGTGATATTCTCTTGACTGAACCAGATCAATATAAAAACCGTGAGACAGCAAACACCGGTAACCGTTTTTTGCCGATTCATAAAGTGAACTTCTTCCTTTCCAGGATTGAACAACATAGTCTTTGCCAAGGTCGGGTTGTTTATCTGTGTACCATCCCACCATTGTTTTATTATACTTTGCAAGAATTTTACCAAGCCTAATATTAAAATAATTTTGAAGAGCGTGATTATCGGGTAAATTATTCTTTTTCATAAAGTCCTGGATCTGCTGGTTGGCGTTCCATTGTTTACCATTGTTCTCATCGCCGCCAATATGCCAGTATTTATCCGGAAACAGTTCGGACATTTCTTTGAAAAAAGCATCGAGGAATTTATATGTCTCTTCGTTTGTAGGATCAAACGTTGGGCTAAATATTCCCCAGTTCCTCTCAATAGAATAAGGACCCGGCGCGCTTGCTAATTCAGGATAACCAACAAGCCAGCCTGTTGCATGCCCGGGAAGATCAAACTCAGGCATAACACGAATACCTCTATCCGCAGCATAAGCAACTATATCTTTAATTTCTTCATGAGTATAATACAAGCCATCAGAGCCTAATTGGTGAAGCTTTGGAAAAGTTTTACTCTCAATTCTAAATCCCTGGTCTTCAGTTAAATGCCAGTGAAGTACATTCATTTTAACTGCAGCCATTGCATCAAGATTTCTTTTAATAACATCTACAGGAATGAAATGCCTGCAGACATCAACTAAAAGACCGCGCCATTTAAACCGCGGTTCATCTTTAATTTTTACTGCAGGAATATAATAGCCATTCTCATCAGCCCTAATCAATTGGGTTAAAGTCGCCAAACCTCTTATTGCGCCAATATTTGTTTCTGCTTTCAGACTAATTCCATTTTCATCCACATCCAGGCTGTATGATTCATCTTCATCTGCATTAAGATTGCCTTTGCGGTTAATGCTAATTACCATTTGCCAGGTTTTATAAACTTTAGTTGTGTCAGGAAATTGTCTCTCCATGCATATACCGGTTCTGCCTGAAAGAATATTTATCATTCTTAGTGCAGCCTTAAATATTCTCTCATCGTTATTATTAATGCCGACACAAAAAGTATTATCCAACCTGAACTGACCGTCAGCCAATTCCACTTCGTACGGAACAGGCATCAGGTTAAGTTCAGCAGAATTATTCTGAGCAACTGTAATTTTATTGATTAGAAGAATTGATAAGCCAACGATTAATATTTTTTTTAATTTCATTTCTGTTTCCCTTTAAGCAGGATTAAAAATTTATGTTATCTAAGCAGCAGAGGTTCTCTTCATTCTGAAAATAAAAGAGACGGGTAATTTGCTGCCCCATCTCTTTATAAGAACAGGAGGAGGAGAAAAAGTTATTGTATGTTTCATCAGGACGATCAATTTACAGTATCTCACATTTTGTTTTATCTACTCTGTTGGTGTAATATTTTTTAATTCCATTGAAGAATCTTTATCCAAAAACAGTTTTGCATTTTTATGTGTTCGTAAAACAGATGCCGGGCATTCTGTACTAATTGCGCCATTTAAAGTTCGTTCAATGGCTTTGGCTTTTAATTTCCCTGGAACAACAATAAATAAATGTTTTGCAGAAAGCATAGCCGGAATTGTTAAAGTAATTGCTTTTTCCGGTACAGCCTCTAACGAAGAGAAACATCCATCATTAACTTGTTGCACCCGGCAGGCGTTATCCAACTGAACAACTTTTACTAAATTTGGGTCATTAAAATCTGCAACAGGCGGATCGTTAAAAGCTATGTGGCCGTTCTCTCCAATTCCCATACAAATAACATCTATGGGTGCCTGTTTAAAAAGATCTGCATACCTTGTGCAATTTGCTTCAGCATCTAAATCTGTTCTGCTAATTAAATAAACATTCTTAAAAGGAAGTTTGCTGAAAATATTCTGTTTAAGATAATGCGCAAATGACTGGGGAGAATTTTCATCCAAACCAATGTATTCGTCCATATGAAAAGCCGTAATTCTCTGCCAGTCAATATTTTTCTTTTGGGAAAGTTCGCTTAATAATTCATTCTGTGAAGGAGCAGCAGCAAAAACCATTCTCACATTTTCTTGTTGTTGCAGCAACAATTCCAGCATTTCTGCAACTTCATCGGCAGCCGCTTTTCCCATAGATTGGCGGTTGTTATAAATTTTAACTTCCAGCTCATCAACTTTTATTGATTTTATATATTGTTCATTATTCAAAATCTTATTCCATTTTGATTATATAATTAATCTTGCCTTCAAATTCTTATAAATATTTTTTTCTTATAGAAATACCACATTACAGCTGTCCAGATTAAACAGTAAATTATTGCATACAACAATGAGCCGTTATAATTTCCAATCTGCGGTGCAAAAAATTTTTCGTAGAGCCATGTTTTTAAATCGTGGTGAACACCTTCTGAGGTAGTAAATGTAATCAGCCTTATAGTTTGCGCAACCACAATTGACAGGACATACACAACAATAGCATTCATTCCAAATACAAGAAAAGGTTTAAACCATTTGTTATATCTCTTAACATCTATTAAATAATAAAACACACCAAAGACAATTAAACCATATCCTACCGTTAGAACAGAGTATGAGCTTGTCCACAAATGTTTATTTACAGGTAAATAAAATCCCCACATGATACCAGCAAAAACAAGTGCTGCTCCTGTTGCAAAAATTATAATTAATTTTTCCCGTGGTACTATGTCATATTTAAGTAAATGACCGGTTAATACACCGAACAATGTTGTAGATAAAGATGGAAGAGTGCTTATTAAGCCTTCAGGTTCACCAATTTTCTCATACGAACCCATGTGTCCCTGCAAAAAGAAACGATCAAAATAAGTGGCAAAATTATTTACCTTATCATAGTGGCCTGCACCAATTCCCGGAACAGGAATCCACTCCATTAATGCCCAATACACAAGTAATAATAAAACTGTTATCGCAACCTGGTATTTGAAATCAGTATTCATAAAAATAATTGAGACAATAAAATAACAAACAGCAATCCTTTGAAGCACTCCCATAATCCTGATATCAGAAAAATTAAAGTTTGGGAAAGTATTAAGAAACAAACCAAGAAGAAACAGAATAACAGTCCGCTTAAGTATTTTAAAGTACAATTGCTTTTGGGGTATATTCAGAGAAAGACTTTTTGAAAATGAAAAGGTAATTGAAACGCCAACAATAAATAAAAAGAAAGGATAGATTAAATCTGTTGGTGTGCAGCCGTTCCAATCTGCATGACGTAATGGAGCATAAATATATTTCCAGCTGCCCGGGTTAATAACCAGGATCATTCCAGCAATAGTTGCACCTCTGAAAGCATCAATGGAAACAAGCCTGCTTCTTTCTTTAGTGTCACCCTGATTTATAGATTGAATATTTTCCACTTCTGCATTGCTTATAAATAATTAAATCATTTTCCCATTCATTATTACATCTTCCACTACAAGTTTATAACCTTCTTTTGTCTCAGCAATATCTGCAATAACAATATCAGCAAGTTTATTTATTTCGATGCTTCCTGTACCTAAGTTTTTATCTGATCCTTTTGAATTATAGATTCCAAGTATTCTGGCAGGATTACCGCTGCACATTTGCGATACATACTTAAGGGCCTGTTCAAATTCTACCGGTTCATGCATTCTATTCCAAATACCCTCTGTCGGTCTTGTCATCCAGGAAAGTAAATTGGCAAAAGCTTTATCCATCGTTAACAGGCTACCGAAAAGAGAGTGCATTGCTTCTTTACCAACCAACTGTAGATATTCTCCATTATCACTTAGTTTTCCTTTTACACCGGAAATTTTAAACTCATTTATTTTCTTCATCCTGGTAAGGAACATACTATCAGTAATTACTGCACATTTGTCAACTCCTTTTCTTTTTATCAGGTCAAGAATATAGGCTTTATCAACGTGATACCCGTCTGTAATTATTTCTACGTACACATCATCCGAATGAAGGAATGCCTGGAGTGCACCGCCTTTATTGAAAGGTTTAAATGATGATGAAGCTGGACCATTTAGCGCATGTATGGCTAACTTTAATCCCTTCTTAATCGCCATCCGATATTGCTCACCATTTGAGTTCGTATGTCCGGCTGCACAAATTATTTTTTTCGAAGTTAAGTACTCAATGAGCCGAAGTGCGTCTTCTCCCCATTCCGGAACTACGTTTACAATTTTAATATTGCCGTCTGCGGCTTCCTGTAATTCATCAAACAAAGGAATTGATGGTTTAAAAAAATATTTAGGATCATGAGCCCCGCAATACTTTTTATCTTTTATAAAAGTTCCTTCAATAAAAATTCCGTAAAAAACATTCTTATATATACTCTCACTTTCGTTTTTATATTTAGCAATTGATTTGAAGATTTTCTTAAGCTTATTTATTGATGCCTCAAAAGTAGTAAAGCCTACCATTGTGGTCCCATGCTTTGCATATAGCTTTAGCGCTTTATCCAATCCCTTTAAATAAATATCCCGGTTAAAAGAAAAAGTGTGCTTTTGGTAATCATAAACACCGTTAGTAAGATCAAATCCTGCTATTCCGTTTGTATGCAAATCAATAAATCCCGGTAAAATATATTTACCTTTTGCAGAAATTTTTACGGTGGAATTACCCGAGTTTAAATTATTTCCGATCGCAGAAATTCTGTTGTTTTCTATTTCAACAGTACAATTTTTTAAGCCGCCAGGTAAAAGAACTTTACCATCTGTTATTTGTATTTTCATTTATGAGTTTCTGATAATAGTTTTTATTTAATTTTATTAAAAAGTTTTTCAACTTTAGTTTTTGTTTCAGGAGACTGCTTGTTTATAAATCCTTCAAAATAGAAAACTGAAAACGAGACTGCCAATTCCAGACCCGTATAGAATGCAAAAGAAGTTTGCTCTCCTGTTATCATAGGAATTATATATTTTGCAAAAACAAACGCCGCAAATCCTGCTGCCCAGGAATAAATTGCTCCGCGCCAGGTTGGCCGTTTAAAGACCATTCCAAATAATAAAGGAATAGAAACAGGACCAAGAATAGCAGCATACCACTCAACCATTGTATTAAATGCTCCTGACATATTAATTGTAATTAATGCTGAAACAATTGTTAATACTCCAAAAACAATTGTCGAAATCATTCCAACCATCACAAGTTTTTTCTCTGTTGCATTTTCATTTATCGTTCGATGATAAATGTCCTTGGTGAAGACGGCGGCAAGAGAGTTAAGATCGGCACTAATCATAGACATTGTTGCCGCAAAAATTGCGCTTACAAAAAGTCCAATCATTCCGGGAGAAATCTGACTTAAAAGTTTTTCTGCAACTAAAACATATGCCTGTTCAGGATTTGCGATATCCCCAATTATCAATCTTGCTGACCAGATAGGAATGTAAATGGCAATAGGGTAAACGAGATAAAGACATGCAGAAAGAATAGCAGCTTTTTTTGCATCACCCGGTTTGCCAATTGAATAAAACCTTTGGGCAAGTCCCCATGTTCCGCCGTTGTAACTAAGTATTATAACGAACAGGTAAACAATCATAAACCATGGAGAGATTGCATCACTGAAAAGAGACGCGTGGCCGGGAGGC
The DNA here is from genome assembly GCA_003599415.1 of Ignavibacteriales bacterium. GTDB lineage: Bacteria > Bacteroidota > Ignavibacteria > Ignavibacteriales > SURF-24 > SURF-24. The sequence goes on from QZKB01000070.1 coordinate 23,306, forward strand.
AGGCTATCCCACATTTTTGTCCAGCCGCCAACTGTTTTTAGCACTGCGTAAACAAGTATAAATGAAGCACCGAACTGAACGATGAATTGAGCAAAATCTGTAAGCATTGTTGCCCAAAGCCCGCCAAACATTATGTAAAACATTGTAACAAAACCACATACTATTATTGTGGCTTCCATAGGAAAACCTGTAATAACGTGGACAATAACCGCTAACGAGTACAGTTTAACGCCTTCATCAATAAATTTAATTCCAATTCCACTCCACGCAAACAACTGCCGGGTTTTAAGATTAAATCTTTCTTCAAGATATTCAACAGGGGTAACCACATTTAGTTTAACCCACTTTGGCGCCCAAACCTGTGCCCCAATAATCATTGCTATAAAAATTGGAACGGCAAAAAAAGTCCAGATAGAAAATCCGCTCATATATGCAACTGTAGCATGTCCAACAAACGCAAAGGCACTGTAACCAGACATATGATGAGAAATAGCTGCCATCCACCACGGAACTTTCTTTCCACCGGCAAAGTAGTCTTCAATATTTTTGACTTTTCTTTTAGCAACGTAGCCAAGTAAAACCATAAGAATTGTGTAGATAAGAATTACAATATAATCGACGTATGTTAGCTGCATAAATATTTCTTGTTAAAAGTGAAAAAATGTTTTAATTAAATTCATTTTATTTTACCGTGCTTTTTCTGAAATAATTCTGAATAGCATCATAAATTAGTCCTGTATTTTGTTCTGCTGAGTTCGGAGTCATCCAGGTTTTTGCCCAACCCACATATTGAGTTTTCAATGAGCTTAAAATATCTGCTATGTCTACAGCAGATGAATCCGGTTTACCTTCTTCGTTATTTACAATTTCTTTTGCAACAATTGCCTGCCAATACTGGAAATAACCGGCCAGTGACCATGCGTTCAAAACATCTTTTCCATCTTTCGCTTTTTTAATGAATTCATTTAGTTCTGATATTCCAACGCTGATTGTATCAATTGAATTTTTAATTCTTGCCGATGAAGAATTCCACCTGTTTGATGCGGGATTTTTCCACCTGTCTATCATCTGCCTTATATAATTTTCAGGCGCAGGTTTAGAATCTTTCATACCTGTCCACATAATGCCTGTAGTATTTTCATTAGCAAACGGGAATGAGTAACCAACTTTGCCGGCTATCCCGAAAAACTCAGCATCAGGTACTCCAAAAATTTCCTCTGATGTTTTTACCAATAGTTCTTCTTTTGAGAGTGAAGGATTGTTTATTGCCAGTGGTGCCAAATAAAACCATGGTTCTTGTGTCTCAAAGTTATGAACACGAACAGCCCAGCTTGTAACACAATTTCCTAATAGGTTTAGTTTTACTGTTTTCTGTGCTGCGCCAATTATATTATCAACGTGAATATCGTTTCTTCCGGCAAAAACGCCATCGCCATGAGAACGGGAAGAACTGCAAAGTATTACATCATAACCAAGTTTTTTAAGAGCATCACTTGTATAGAACGGATTTAATTTTCCGGATTCATTAACAATTTCAGGAAATTGTAAACGGATTGATTCAGTTATATCATCTTTAGCTAACCTGGAGCTTTTATTCCAAACCATAACTCTGTCCGGTTCATTACAACCGTCCCAGTAATTCCAATCCCATATAATAAAATCCTTACTTATATAATTTATTTTTTCCGGCTCTTTAAGAATCATATCGCACCAAATACCGGGGCGTATTCCTTTTTCTAAGAGCGGTTTGGCAATGTCATTTACATATTCTGCATAAAGATAATTTTCCCCAAACTTATCTGCCTCGGCTTTACATTTACTGCAGGTAGCAAAAGCGTAAGCTTCATCTCCACCCAGATGGAAATATTTTATTTCACCAAAAAGTTCTAAGTATTCGGCAATCCATTTTTTAATAAAACTGCGTACATCAGGCTTGCTCGTACAATAACAATCATATCTTGTTGAGTCTTCTTTCATTGGTTTATATTTTTCATATCGAAGAACATATTCAGCATGCCCGATTGTTTGCAGAAGCGGAATCGGTTCCAAACCTAACTGCCGGGAGAAGTTTAGAATTCTTTTAAATGTTTCTTTTGAAAAGGCATCTGCGTTAACACATTCAGGGCAGGTTTCCCATTGTATTTTATCTTCAACTTCCCACAGAACTGCATTGTAGCCCATATCTGCAGCTTTCTTCAACCAAAGACGAACATAATTTTCGTTAAGAGCAACAGAATTAAAATCGAAATGAAAAATAATTAAAGTCTTTTTGTTCAATGGTTCACCCGCCGGGAGTGCAGAGGTTGAAAAAAATAATAGTATTCCCGCAATAATATATTTCATTCATTTACCTGGTACTGAAAAAATCTTTCTATAATCGGAATAGTAGCGCCTATTGTACCGGCATAATTACCCATCTTGGAAAAAACTATGTCCATATTTCTGCGGGGAATTTCAAGAGCTCTTTTCTGAACAATATTAGTAATTTGATTTATCAATAAATCACTTGCGCACATTATTGTTCCTCCAAGAATAACTCTTTCGGGATTTAAAAGATTTACGAGGGTAACAATACCTTCACCAATATTCTGCCCCATCATATCAATAAGATTATAAGCAAGTTTATCGCTGTTACTTGCAGCTTCGCAGATCATATTAAAATTTATTTTTTCAATATCCTCATTTGCCATTGTTAGAAGAGCAGTAGAAACCCCTTGTTTAACTTGCGTCTTAGCCTGTTTAACTACCGCCCTTGTGCTTGCTAAAGCTTCAAGGCAACCATAGTTGCCGCATTCGCAAAGCGGTCCGTGTTCATCAATAGAAATATGTCCAAATTCACCGGCAGTACCTGAAACACCCTGGTATAATTTACCGTCAAAAATAATTCCCAAGCCGAGTCCGCTGCCAACATTTAAATAGAGAATGCTGTTCTTTCCTTTTCCTTCACCATAGTTTAATTCAGCTAAAGCACCTGCATTTGCAACGTTGCTTACATAGCAAGGCAAATCAAACTTTTCGGCAATAATTTCTTTGAATGATACATGTCCCCAATTAACAAGATGAGGAAACGGAAAAGTCATTTCATTATTTGGATTAAACAAGCCGGCAATAGCAACGCCAACACCAAGGAATTTCTCTTTGGGAATTCCGGAATTATTAATCAATGTTTCAATTGAATTTAGTAACAATGCAATTACTGCTTCCTTACCTATTGATTTATCATAATGCTTCATCTCTTCAAATAGTATCTCTCCTTTCAGATTCCCAACAATTGTATGAATACGAGTATGGGAAAGCTGGCAACCAATTGTATATCTATAGTTAGGGTTAAGATTGAATAAAGAAGAAGGACGGCCTCCATTCGATTCTTCTTTTCCTATTTCTACGGTAATGCCTAATTTACTAAGACTTGAGGTTATTGTATTTACTTTAGCAAAGCTAATTCCTGTTTTATTAACTATTTCACGTTTAGTAATTGGGCCATCAACATTAATTTTTTCTATAACAACGGAGACATTCCTGTGGCGAAGCAGCGTCTGACCCTTCAAGTTTCTTCTGGTATAATTGTTCATCTTATTTACTCACTTACTATTGTATCATTTACATTTTAACAATTTAAAAGTAAACTCCCGCCGTTAACTGGAACGGTGATGAGAATCTGCCTGAGGAAAGTATTAAATAGCTCATATCAAGGCGAACACCAACATTGTTTGATATTGAATATTTTAAACCTGCACCGGCAGTATAATTGCCCTCATCGTAATTCATTCTGTAGCCACCCCTTAGTTGGAAAATTCCCAGGTGATCATATTCCAAACCAACATTTAATCTTTCAGAATAATCCCTCGGGTGAATAGCATCAACAGCTAACATAACTTTACTCCGGGAAGTATTGTCAACAAAATCCAGCAGATTCATGGATGCACCGATTTTAAATGTAAGTGGTGTGCTGAAAGCTTCATATTGATAACGTAAATCCGGTGAAAAATTCTGAATCGTCATTGAGAATGCAAGGCTTTTAAAGCCTGTATTGTAAATAGTACCTAAATCAAAACAAAAAGCAGTCATTCTGTTTTTTGTACTAGAAATATCACCTGTTAAAGATATTGTTTCATTGGTTCCATAATCTTCATAAAGAAAACGAACCTGCCCACCAACGGAAAATTGTTCTGATATTTTTTTTGAGTATGCCAGACTTATAGCCATATCTATTGGAGAAAATGTACCTTCATCCACATATCCCAGCGCAGCAGATTCTTCAATTGAAGTTGCAACAGAAGTTTTGTAAAGGACACCATAATCCATCCACAAAACGCTTAAACCAAAAACACCAACATTATCAACATTAATCCCTACTGCTGCTGTATTCATAGAAATATCAGCAATCCATGCGTTATGACTGAACATTACTTCATAATTATCTATACCAGAAAGTCCCGCAGGATTCCAGAACATGGAGGACAAACCTGTAACAGTTGATATACCTGCTTCACCCTTTCCCACAATTGCAGCATCTACACCAATCTTAAGGTATTGCATCCCACTCTGCGCTACCTTATTAAAATTATCCTGCCCATTAATACAATTGAAAGAATAAAATAAAATTAAGATTGCTATTATAAAAATATTACAATTTTTCATCTTATCACCACAAATTTAATTATTTCATTTCCTATTTCAGATTCCACATGGGCAATATAAAGACCACTTACAATAAACTGGTTAGAATCAGTTACCTGGTTCCATTCTTCAGAACCAAGTCCATTTGAGTGATAAATTGTTTTTACCAAATCACCAGAGATCGTATAAATTCTTATAGTACATTCTTTAGGTAATCCAACAAATAACAGTTTGTTATTTTTGGCATTTGAAGCATCATTGGGATCACCAAAATTAACAGATCTTATATTATAAGGATTCGGAACAACACGTAAATTACTTTTAAAACCTTCGTGCGTTGTCTGTGCTTCTCTTGCAGCAGTAGCGGCAACATAAGCTATTGAAGCAAGTCTTGAGCTTTCCAATGAAACGCCGGGATTAAGATAATTCTGAGTACCATCATCGTAACTTGTTACTGCATAGTAGTAATCAAATCCCATTACTATACTTGAATCTATGTAATCATGAGTAACAGGGTTACCGGAATTTCCGCCGCATTCATAAATTCTTTCCCATGTATTATCAGGAGAAATCGGAACACGGTAAATTCTGTATCCTGAAAAGTCTTTCTTCTTTGTGTCTGTATCCGTTGTACTTTCCGGGCTTGACGACCAATGAACTTTTATGCAACCAACACCATTAGTTACAAAAATTGAATCAGGATATGGTGGCGGATCGGGTATATTATAATATTTTTTGTACGCCGTCTTAGCGGCATTAAATGATTTAAATAGTGAATCTCTGCCTGTTTGCACCTGAGTTTCATATTCAGTCTGAGTTATATCTCCATTTAATAGCTGAAGACCAAGTTCTTCTGCTCTTTCCCTTGAGACTCCATCGATTATTTGCACAAGAACTATTCTGACGTCTTCATTAATCGGAATGTCATAAGGTCCAAATCCCATAATAAAATTACTGGCACCGTAGCCGGAGAAGTTTTTGTTTCCACCCTGAGACATTTTTTGAATTTGTGTACTTGCAACTGCTTCAGAACCACTTGCACTTACAACATTTTTAGGTTGTGAAGGATCATCGGAAGAACCCGATTCCAAATCATCAACAGCCTGCTTATCAACGTGAAGAATACCAAGGCCATAATAACCGGGAACACGCGGAGCAGATGTTATAGGATCAGGATCAAACATTCCACTCTCCAAGCTGCCATCCCAGGCAATAAATATTCGTGCAGAATCTGCTCCCGCGGTTCCTTTCAACCAATCAGGATAAGTTGAGCCGTAATATTCATAATTATCATCAAGCTCAATACCGCCGAATTTTGATTTTATATCTGTATTGAAAGATATTCCTAACCATACATCCGTAAGTTTTTTTGATAATTCCTTCGTTGATACATTGTCATCAATGTTACCAGTATTAATAAAACGATAATCGTAGATAATGTAATTTTTGTGACCATCCATAGCATAAGCATACGTTTTTAACTGAACTGTAAGGCCAAGAGTTGTCGTCCAAACACTTTCAATTTGCTCATCACAGAGTAGCGATGGGACAACAACTGCCGCATCAAAATTTTCTGTTTTAATCGTACTTCCATTATTTATTTTTACACTTGGGTAAGCATTACGTATTCTTTTTTGAAGACTTAAAGGAACAATATCATCAAGATCCAAATAGCTGTTTCCGCATGCTACCATCGCATCTTTAGGGATTGTGTCATACAGACTGGTAAAGTTTTTTGCACCCAACCATACACCCCAGGATTCCTGATAAAGTTTTCTTGAAGAAAAATTAAAGTAGCGTGAATCAAAGGGCCACGTCGGATAAAGGACAGTATTATTGCGGTATAATAATGCACCGTTTTCACTTACTTCCGCAGCCAGTCGGTTAATATGATGTTCATATTTTGTTTGAGAGATGATATTAGTGGTAATAGCTAAAACCAGAACCATGAATAACCTAACAAATCTATAATATTTCATTGATGTCTCCGTTTAGAAATTTACCCTAATTCCGAAATAAATATCCCTTGGTTCAAGGAATAAAAGCTGAGTTGGAAAGTCACCCGGATCCGGTAACTTAATATAATCTGCTTCATAATCACCCGGCTGATCAGTACCTCCTTCTTCCGGAAGATTTAAAGAAGCAAGGTACTCGTTGTATAATTTTAAATTGGGCAGTAACAATGAACGTAATGCAGGATTTAATTCTTTCCTGTTAAACAGATTGTAGACTTCCATATAAGCCTGCATATTCAATCCTTGTATTGAGAAACCTTTTGATATTCTTAAGTTGGTATTCTGATGCGGGCGCCATCTTACGTTATTATTTACACCAGGCAGACTATTTGGGTTATATGTAAAAGTGTTTCCGCTTCTATATTCGTGAGTAATATTCAATATCCAGTCTCCAAATACATCTGCATTTAGAATTTCTATTCCCCATTCAGGCGGAGTTTTAAATGTAAAATTTAACAGAAAAGTATAAGCTGCTCCGGGTGTTGATTGAGTACTGCTGCTCATAACCGGAGTCTTTAGAACATCCTCGTAAAAAGTGCTGTTACCAAAATTTCCTGAGGAGGTTATCAGATAATCCAGGCTTAAGCTTCCAATAAAAAACCTGCCTATTTTCTTTTCGAATATCGCTTCAAGTCCTCTGGAATCAGCATAGTTACCATTTGTGTATGACGATATCAGGTTTCCGATTTCCGAATAATAACTTACCCACATTATCTGGTTAGTTATATTTCTGTAGTAACCTGAAATATGGAACAGGTATTCATCACCGAATTGCTGTTCAAATCCTAATTCATATGCAATTGTTCTCTGCGGTTTTAAATTTGTATTTTCAATCCTGTCATAGTAACCGCCGTATCTTTCTCTTTTATTATATAAGTACAATACACCTGGTTCATCATAAAAGTGACCGTAATTAAAAAAGAGTTTACTCTTTTCACTTATGGGATGGGAAATTCCAACCCTAGGGCTTATATAAACAAAAGGTTTTACATCAGCACTACTAACATAACCAATGCTATCCACTTCAAAATAATTTGAATACATATCTGTAAAATATGTACCCTTTCTGTTAGTATAGTCTAATCTTACTCCCAGGTTTGCGGTCATTCCACTAAACTCAATTTTATCCTGCGCATAAAATGCTAACTTAATCGGTATTCTTCTGAACTTATCCATTTTAACCAAGGCATCAGATAAATCAATTAAACCATGATTCATATTAAGATCGTTGTAATTATATTCGAAGCCGGTCTTTATCTGGTTGTATTTATCTATCTGGCTTACAATATCAAATCTGGTGTTAATTAAAATTTCTCTGGAATAATCCCTTTCTTTACCATGCCCGCCAAGAATAAAAGCAAATCCCCTTGTACTCATTCCAAGTTCACCTTCTTTACCGCCAAAGTCCGGAACTGTTTCCGCATCAACATATCCTTCCGGTGAACAATCAAAAGAGTATCCGCCAACGGTAAAGGCGCTTGCCGTGCTTCTATAATCTGCATGGTTAACAAAGGACCGCCGGAGCAGATAAGATATTTTAAAATCATAATAAGTTTTTTCTGATGGAGCATGTGTAAGATTCAATGCAATCTGATTTCTGTATCGATCTGCAATCGATCTCATTCCCTGGTAATATTTCGTGAGAGGATACTGCATGCTGAATATAGACTGCTGTGTGGTAGCTACAGAAACCTGCGGAGTATTGTAAGTTGTAGTAGATAAATTCTGTTGATAATTACCCTGCAAATTTATTTTCATTGCAGCGCCGGGACGTAAAGTAATTTTCCAGAACCAGTTCATATCTTCATAATGATCCCGTGAAAGAGGAACAGCGAACATATTATATTCATATCTCAGCGAAGTAAAAAAAGAAACAAGGTTTCCAAAACTGAAATTATCTAAAAGAGGAATTGGCCCTCCAAAACTTGCATCAATTATATAATCCGGTTTATGTCCGTATTGTCTTTCGCGATGCTGATACTTCCAGACTTGCTGAGCCTGTTCCGGTGTAAATCCGTAAACTGTATCATTAGCTGACCATAATTCCCAATAACTGTCTGGATTAGAGGGATCGTGAACTCCATCAGCACCGTACAATGCATCATCATGACCATATAAAACCCATTCAGGTGCGGTGTTCTGATCATATATTGATTCACCAAAATGTTTTTTTGCAGCAGGACTAATTTTGAAGTCGGCACTCATATGGTAATTACTGGTTCCGTCTTTGGTAACAACATTAATAATTCCAGATCTTATATTTCCATACTCAGCATTAAAACCACCAGATAATATTTCTGCTGCTTCAAGAGAACTTATATTAAAATTTGTTAGTGAGCCGCTTGAAAGAGCTTCGGTAATATTCAAACCATCCACAAAAACTCCTATACCTGTACCTCCGCGTATAGAAAGCTCAGTAGTGATTTGTTCCTGCACATCATTTGTCCTTGTCTGGAAAATTGTGCCCGGTTGCAAATTCAACAAACTGTTGAAATTAAGTAAAGGCATTTCCTCAACTTCGGCAATTTCAATATCACGCTTACTTGATGAAACATCCAAAGCAATCGGAGGTCTTTTTGCAACAATAATTACTTCTTTTTCAATTTCGATTGATGTTTTGCTCAATTGAATTTCAACGTTTGTTGTTCTATCAATATCGACTTCAACATTAGTTAAAGTGGCTGATTGGTAACCCAGGTATGAAAAACCAAGAGAATAAGTGCCCGGAGAGACTCCGATTATAGTAAATTTACCTTCAATATCAGTTGTTGCTCCTGATGTTGTTCCTTTAATAACCACATTAACACCAATAAGAGGTTCTCCTGTTTCTAATTCAGTTACTTTACCTTTAATCTTTCCCACATCCCCAGCCAAAATAACAATCGAAAGCACCGAACAGATAAGAATGCTGTACAGAATAACCGGAAAAGATTTTTTTAGCAGAGATATCATATATATTCTCTTATAGTATTTTGATATTTAAGTAGAAATAACTCAACTTCACTTTAATAGCTACTTCACTTGCCATTATAATAAGATCACATTTATACAAATAAGAATGATAGAGAGAAACCCAATACCAGGTATTGGGTTTCTTTAAGGAATTATTTAAGCAATAACATTTTCTTTGAATCTACAAATGTCCCGGATTTTATCTGGTAGATATACATTCCACTTGACAAATGGCCTGCATTAAAAATCACTTCATAACTTCCGGCATTTTTTTCCTCATTAACAAGAGATAAAACTTCCTGACCAATAACATCATATACTTTTACAGTAACATGACCTGCATTTTTAATACTGTACTTAATTACTGTAGCAGGATTAAACGGGTTAGGATAATTTTGTTTTAGCTCGTATGTGTAGATAATATTATTCTTATCATCCAATGCTGATGTGGTTGTATCAATGCCAAGTTTTACAACTCTTATATCATCAAAACCGTAAGAGGCTTCCTTGCCATCGTTAAGTGATTTCTTAACAACAAGAACAGGTTGAATAAGAGCTGTACCCTCGGGCATTGTTTCAGTTATAGAATAGTCTTTCCATTCTTTTGTTACACCCTCCTGAAGGATTTCCCAGACTTTTACATTTGTACCATTGCTATCTTTTGCAGAAATTTTCAGATATGCAAAATCGCCAAGTGAATCTGGTGAGACGTCTTTAATGAATGATCTTAAACTCCATATTTCACCTTTCTTTGCAGCAAAACCTTCTTTATATAATACATACCAGCCATTGCCATCATCAACACTTACCTTAGCCCAGTAATTTCCGCTGTGAGCATTTGCATCATTGATTGTTTCCACATGTGTATTTGTTGTACCACCACCGAGCCAGTCATTTGGAATTCCACTTCCAGAACTGTCACCGGATTCAAAACCCGGATTATTGGTTAACTCATGAATTAATTCAAGTTTAACGTCATCAAACCCGTATGATGATTCGGGCGAACCGTCTGCTCCGTTTACTACAATTACCGCCTGTAAATAGCTTGTTCCTTCAGGCATTGTTTGTGTATTTGAGAAACGTTTCCAATATGACGGAACACTATCCTGAAATACTTCCCATGCTTTAATTGTTGCACTTGATTTATCTTTAGCAGATATTTTTAATGCCGCAAAACATGCACCCGGATACTTTGGAGATACATCTTTAATAAATGAACTTAATTTCCATACTTCACCTTCGTTAGCAGGAATAGTATTCTGATAAAGAAGATAGTAGCCACCCATTGTGCTAGTACATTTAGCCCAGTAGCTTCCGTTGTATGCTGAAGTTGCGCTTTTTACCAATTCCAAACTTGCACCAGTTTGAGCATAACCAATCCATCCATCCGGTATTAAATCACCATCCTGATCGCCATCCTCAAATCCCGGATTTGAAATCATGTTCAAATCACCTTTTGCAATATCGTATTCTTCAATCAATTTCAATTTAACATCATCAAAGCCATATGATGCTTCAGGTGCTCCATCTGCACCGTGTACTACTATGACTGCTTGTATAAATGCCGTGCCTTCAGGCATTGTTTGTGTATTCGAAAATCGTTTCCAATATGATGGTACACTATCCTGAAATTCTTCCCAAGCTTTAAAAGTACCACCGGCACTATTCTTTGCTGATATTTTTAATGCAGCGTAACATGCTCCCGGATATGCAGGCGATACATCTTTTATGAATGAACTG
>QZKB01000049.1 GCA_003599415.1 Ignavibacteriales bacterium
AAGCTCACTTTGTAAAACATAGGTAATAAAATTACTCATCATATTTGACGGGGTGAATATTTGCACCGGTAGAAGAACTGGCTTTTATTAATTGATATTTTATAACTCTTGTTTCAATATTATTTTCTAGTGTCCTTAGAAATATAATTACATTAGTAGCAAAATTGAATAACCTTACAGACAACTCATTATCTTCCATGTATCTTTATACTTTATACTTTTTACTTTATACTTTTTACTTGTCTCCTACTTCTGCATATTCTTTTTTACAAACTCCTGGTAATATCCCGCGTTGGTCTGGATTGGTGCTGCTCTCAATTTTGAAACCAGATCGATAGAAGGTCTGGCATCCTTAATTCCGAATCCCCTCCCTGCCAAAGTTTCCTCGTAAACTTTAGTATGGAGATCGGTAAAGCCTTCGCTGAACTGTACTTCATTATCATCAACAAAGATTGCTCTGAAAGTGGTTTTCTTATTTTCTATTGCAACGGGCGGCAGGTCATTTCTATCAATCGATAAGAACCATTCAACATCAGCATTCTCCAATTCAAGAGTACCAGACATTTTATTATACTCATTTATAATCACTCTATAATCAACAACTTTTCCGAATAGCCAGATAAGCAGATCGAAGAAGTGAACACCAATATTCGTAGCTATTCCTCCGGACTTCTCCTTTATCCCCTTCCATGAGAAGTGGTACCATAAACCGCGTGAGGTTATATAAGTAAGACGAACGCGATGCCTGTTTGAATTTTTAATTGTGAATTTTGAATTCTGAATTGGTAAAGTAAAACCAGGTTCGTTCAATTTCTTCTTTAAAGCGATCAATTCGGGATGAACGCGAAGCTGAAGAATAGTACGTACTTTACATCCGTATTCTTCTTCAAGATTTTCAAGCATATCAAGGTTCCAGGGATTAAGCACAAGCGGCTTTTCACAAATAGCGCACGCACCAACTCTTAATGCCAGTCTTATATGTGCATCATGTAGATGATTCGGAGTACAGATACTAACAAGATCAACACGCTCTTCATCAGGACCTCTTCTTAATTTTTCGAGGTGCCTGTCGAAACGTTCAACTTCAGTAAAGAAGCTTGCATCAGGGAAATACCGATCAAGTATTCCAACTGAATCATTAGGATCTACCGCAGCAACAAGCCTGTTGCCGGTATCTTTAATTGCCTGAAGGTGTCTTGGGGCTATATAACCCGCAGCACCAATCAATGCAAAGTTTTTTGATTTTTTATCCATTTATTTTTCCCACTCTCTTCGTGCAACTTTATGTTTTGACTTAGTGATTCGCCGCAGACGAATTGTGTAACTGTTTTCAGCTTCACAACGCATCTCATAGTGCCTCATTACTCCATACTGCATACTGATTACTACCTACTGCAAACTGCCAACTGTCATCCACTTCGAGAAACCAGTAAAGAGTACAGAGTAGTGAGTAAGGAACTGAACTTTCAATTCAATAACAAAACTTCTCTGGTTTATCTATCATTGAAGAAAGCATTCTCGCCACTTCATCATTTTAATACCCGCTGTTTCCACCATTCCAAAGCAATTTGTTTACCTGCCGTTTCCGCCCCCGGAATTCCCAAATCAAGAAATACTGTGGTTAACCGATCCTTTGGAATATTGGAAACACCTATCAAACTGAACCTTTGGAATATCACCTCAGCCAGAGGCTGATAAATTCGGCGATGGGGAATCAAACAAATGAATTTTCCCAATTGCCTATCTTTTGTTTTTCCTGTAAAGATCTTATAAGATTTAATAACTCATTCTCAACCTTATAATGCAACTCATCAAATCTTTCAAATTGTTCCTCTGTTATTGCATAAACTTCTTTAAACGATATCATTCCTGTTAACAATTCTCCGCAGGAGCCTAACGAGATATTCAAAAAGTTAAGGTATTCTTTTAAATTTTTCCTGCAATATCCTTCACTCATATTTCTTAAAATGCTATTGGCTGCATCTAAAATATTTGCTCTTGATTTATTAAGTCTGTATGGTAAACTATCAGTAATTTCATAGACAAGTTTATAAAGGGTTAATGCATCTTGCCATACTCTAAGCTTAACAAAACCTCTGTTAATATTTTTTCTCTTCAGTTCCATCATTCCATAGCGCAATGTTTAATTGTCTCTTCCATCATTCCAAATATTCTGCATTCATCCTATTTCCTACGCCGAGGGAGGAATTCCAAAACACAGCATTTTTATCCCGCTTCCTCCGCTTATTGCAGAATTCCAGTTTCAGTAAATACATATGCCAATCGAACCTTTGCAATAATGGAAGTCCTATGCATACTGATCATTTGTAATAACAGGTATTGCATTACCTCTAAATCACAACTGAATGACCATTTAATGACTACAAATGACTGATGATTGCCCACTGATGACTGCCATCTGCCTTCAATCGTCAGCCTGCAATTAACAGTTAGCAAAGAGTAGATCCGATTAACAATATTTTCCGGGATTATTCATCATATCTCCCAGTAATCTGCCAATTTCTTCAGATTGTTTCAGAAAAAGATCATACTTGGTTTTTGGAATATAACCGCAAGCTAATGCAAACTCCAGCCATACTTGTGTCTCGCTATTTTCCATATCTGCATCAGAAACCTTTGATAAGAAATGCGCTCTATAGATTCTTTTGCGATAACACTCACCAATATTTGCACAGACAGATCTAGATGATCTTCGGATTTGGTCGGTTAGTGAATATTGTTCCAGTTTTGGAAAATTCTTCGACTCTTCAAATATTTCCATCGCAAGTTCAAAAGCATATTTATACACAATCAAATCCTTAAAACTTCCCATCTCATTTCTCCAATCTTACTGCCAACTGCCAACCGATGACTGAAGACTACTCCCTCCTCACGCTGGTATTGTAACTTCCGTCTTCACCGTTTCAGTCGTTCCGGATGCTTCCGCAGTTCCGGGCTGAGCCGAGGAACGTCCCTTCGGCAATGGTTTAAACTGTACAAGTATCTCGGGATTTTTAGCAAATGCAGCTTTAACAAAATTTCTTGTTCGCATTAAATGATCTCTAAGGTTATGCATTGCTTTATCCCTTTCAATTGTAGCGGAAGCCTGCAGCTTCTTTGCACTCTCCTGTGAAGTATCTGCGGCAATAAGGTTAGCGTAATAAAGACTTAAGTTCGTCAGGTCTTCCTGAAGCAAACCGTTTGCAAGCAGGTCCTCATCATGTTCAAGGATAATACCGGTAAAGTATTCTCCCCAGCTTGTAAGTCTTCCAACCGTGTTGGGTTGTTTATCACCCACCCTGAATTTTTTAAGAACAGCATCGTTCCTGCCGTAAGCAGATTTTGCGGCATTCTGTATCCTTGTAATTAAACCAAGCAGGTTGTTGAATGCAGCATTCTGCGCAGCAGTCCTTTCGATAGCAAGTTTAACCGCTTTAAGCTGAACACCGTTTTTAAGTTTCACTTCGTTGTAAGCATTTACTAATGCATCTTCCTTTGCCTTGGTAAAACCTTTCTGAGTTAAAGTCTCACTGTTTTCCTTAACCCTGTCAATAACAGCCGAAGCATCAGCTAATTCGTAATCAACATTCTTAGACATAGTACCTCCGTAATGGTTTTAGAATTATTTAATTATTCGACTTTTCGCTTTCTCCGCTCATATCGAGCGTAGTCGAGATATCGAGCGAATTTACCAGCTTTAGTTGACCTGTCAACCGAAGGCTGGTTTATCAGCCGAAGGACTTGTGCTGATCTATGTCGAAGCGTATCCCGAGCGAAGTCGAGGGAAACTCTAAAACGCATCCACACCGATAATCAATAACTTAGAATCCGGTAAGGAGGATAATTTTTTCAAAGAGCAGAACAACAATAACAGCAACAACAGACTTTGAGAAAAATCCGGTAAAAGGATTCACTCCGCATTTATCTTAATATTGCGTTAATCCGTATTTAGATATAAAATAGGGGGAAAACTCATTTAAACCATAAAATGAGTAACTTAAACCTTAGGGCGACTCCCTTAAACCCCGGTAAAAGTCCCTTAAACCTTAATCAGAAAAATTTAAAATTCAGCGTAAACCATCAGTAAAATTACCCGAACCATTCAAACCTCTGTACAAACCATTTGAATCTTTACATAAATTGTTTAAACACACATCCAAATCATTTAAAGATCTGTCCAGGTTATTTATACTTTTATCCAGGTTATCCAACTCTTTATCTGTATGATTGAAATACATGCACAAACAGTTTAAATTTTCTTTCACATCCTTTAAACAAAGGCATATATTTTCAAGCTGTTTATTGCATTCACTCAAAATTTCACCCCAAAGTTCCAGTTAATTATGAATTGTGAATTCTTAATTATGAATTAAAAACAATTTCAGATGACTAGAAATATTTTGGAATATCATCATCCGTAAAATCAAAATTCACAATTCAGAACTAAATTCAAAATTCAATTCACAATCCACAACTCAATTCAAAATTCACAATTCAAAATTTACAATTACCTTTTATGCTTTAAACACATTGTCCGCATTAACCCCGTTTCTTTCAAATGCGTTTCTTGTATCAATTACTATCTTTGAATTCTCTGCAATGAATTTATAATCATATGCGGTATGATCTGTGCTAAGCACAACAAGATCATACTTTGCAAGATTTTCTTTCGTAAGTTCTACCGAAGCAAGATCATAATTATATTTTCTCATCTTCCAGAGTTTAGGTACATAAGGATCGTTATAATCAATCTCCGCGCCTTTCTCTGCAAATATCTCAATTAATTTTAATGTAGGCGATTCGCGCATATCATCAATATCTTTTTTATATGATGCGCCAAGTATAAGCACTTTAGAACCATTGAGTGATTTTTTAAACTTGTTCAGCACTTCCATAGATTTTTCAACTACGTAATAAGGCTGCATAGTATTTATCTCGCCTGCAAGCTCAATAAACTTTGTGCTTATATCATACTCGTGAGCTTTCCATGTTAAGTAGAAAGGATCAATAGGAATACAGTGCCCGCCTAAACCGGGACCGGGATAAAAAGCATGGAAACCGAATGGTTTTGTTTTAGCCGCTTCAATTACTTCCCACACATCAATATCCATCCTGTCCAACACCATTTTCATTTCATTAACAAGGGCAATGTTTACAGAGCGGTAAATATTTTCAAGCAGCTTTGTTGCTTCTGCCGCTCTTGTTGAACTTACCGGTACAGTCTTTACTATTATTTTATCATATAAAGCTTTTGCAATTTCCAGGCACTTTGGAGTTACACCGCCTACAACTTTTGGTATTGTCGAAGTATTAAAATCCGGATTGTTGGGATCTTCCCTTTCGGGTGAAAACGCGAGATAAAAATCTTCTCCCACTTTAAATTTTGAATTATGAGTGTTGAGGGCTGAATTTGATTCTGGACTCTGGATTTGTTCAAACATCGGCAGCAGTATTTCATCCGTGGTGCCGGGATAGGTAGAAGATTCAAGAACAACAAGCTGATCTTTCCTTAAATACTGTGCAATAACTTTACCTGAGTTTACAATATAACTTACATCCGGTTCACGATGTTCATCCAAAGGAGTTGGTACGCAGATTATAATCGCATCAGCTTCAGGCAATCGCGTGAAATCATCAGTTGCAGAAAAAAACATTTTATCAACCGCATCCTTGATTCTTCCTGCATTAATATGTTTTATATAAGACTGACCCCTATTAAGGAAAACCGGTTTCTTAGGATCATTATCGAAACCAATTACTTTAAACTTCTTGTTAGCAAATTCAAGAGCCAGTGGAAGGCCTACATAGCCCAGACCAATAATGCCGATAACGGCGGAGTTGTTGTTAATTTTTTCAAGTAAAGACATAGGTTAAATTATAAGTTATAAATTGTAAATTTTGAATTGTAAATTGTAGATCATTTTTATTTAGGAATAAATATATTATTATTAAATTAAAGTTGATTAATTATCAGACATTATTTTTTAATTTTTCTTGTGAGGATTTTACAATCGAAGTTAATATTCTTATTAACTCATCAATTTTTTCTATTTCATTTTCAGGTTCACATTTAACTAACTGACTTACCTGCAATAATTTCAACCAATATCTGGTTTCTCTTGCTTCTTTTGAAGCGATTGATATTTTAGCAATAAAATCTTTCCTTGATTGTACAGCAAGAGCTTCTTCAACGTTGGCACCAATACTTGTTCCGCATCTTAATAATTGCTTTGAAATAATAAATTCATTACTACTAATCAGATTTTTATAAAGTTTTATTATATCAATTGAAAATTCAAAGCTCTTTTCCTGAATTAGGTTTTTCAATTTAAATCTCAAACTCTATAATTCAAAACTCAAAATTCACAATTCAAAACTCACAACTCAAAATTCAAAATTCACAATTCAAAATTATCCCCGGATACAGCTTCGCCACGTAAGTCACATAGACCTTTACTTCGTTGGAAACAGTTGGAATATCCTTAACCCTTAACATTGATTCCATAATAAAGAAAAATTCATTTTTTGTAAAGTACGTGACTGATTATTTTGAGATAATGATCACCCACATATCTTATTTGGAAGTGAACTATTATTTATTTTATCCTTTCGGAGGTTCAACGGCATAAACAAGAAAAAAATAAATAGCTCTTACAGAACCAACTAATTATTCCAAACTGACCTTATATTAATATACTCTTAGAATCAGCCCTTTCGGAAAAATTTTTTATTTTTTTTCAAAAAAATTTTATTATGAAATATTATCTCTCATAACAATAAACAATTGAATGGTTTAGCCGATCAATATTTTTATATTAAAAGAATTTTTTTTTGCTCTTACAACGAAATATCAATAACCTTTACGCAAAACTTTTTCAAAATCTGCATTCGCCATAATTTTTACAAGCTCATCAAATTTTGTTTTAGCTTTCCATCCTAAAAGTTTTTCTGCCTTGGATGAGTCACCAATTAATAATTCTACTTCGGTTGGTCTGTAATATCCGGGTGAAACTTCTACTACAACATCACCTGATTTAATTTTGATTTCTGATTTCTGACTGTCCAATGATTTTACAATTCCCTTTTCCGTTTCATTTTCTCCAATCCATTCTAATTCAACTCCAAGCTCTCTGAAAGTAAGTTCAGTAAAATCACGAACCGTATGCGTTTCACCGGTTGCAAGAACAAAATCTTCCGGTTTATCATGTTGTAATATTCTCCACATTCCATCACAATACTCAGGAGCAAAGCCCCAGTCTCTTTTAGCATTAAGGTTACCAAGAATTAATTTATCCTGTAAACCCAGAACAATCCTTGAAGCTGCACGGGTTATTTTTCTTGTAACAAAAGTTTCTCCCCGTCGCGGAGATTCATGATTAAATAAAATTCCGTTGCAGGCAAATAAATTATAAGCTTCACGGTAATTAACAATTATCCAGTAACCAAAAAGTTTTGCAACACCATAAGGCGAGCGCGGATAGAAAGGCGTGGATTCCTTTTGCGGTACTTCCTGTACTTTACCAAACAATTCACTTGTAGAAGCCTGGTAAAACTTAGTTTCTCGGCCAAGTCCAACTTCTCTTATTGCATCTAAAAATCTTAATGTCCCAAGGGCATCAACCTGTGCTGTATAATCAGGAAGTTCAAATGATACTTTAACATGACTCTGCGCAGCAAGGTTATAAATTTCGTCCGGCCCAATTTTCTCAAGCAGCCTGTTAAGATTACTTGTATCAACAACATCACCGTAGTGCAGGAATAATGTCTTCCCGGATATCTCAGGATTATTATAAAGATGATCTATTCTTCCCGTGTTAAACGAACTGCTTCTTCTTATTATTCCATGTACCTCGTAACCTTTCTCCAATAATAACTCACATAGATAACTTCCATCCTGACCGGTAATTCCTGTGATAAGCGCTTTTTTCATTTACTCCTCTCTTAATAAAATTTTTTTACGTGTTCTCCAAATATTTAATTAAATCTATCGTTACACGTTAATATAATTGATCGATTGCTTTATTGTTTGCATCATTGCCTTCTAGCACTCTCTTGCAACCTTGCATCCTTACACTCTTGCAAACTTGCATGAATGAATGAATGAATGTTTGAATGCTTGCATCCTTGCTTACTTGCATCCTCTTACATCCTCGCGTTCACTTGCATCCTTGCATTCACTTGCATCCTTGCCTGAATGTTAGTCTTGCAAGTTTCTATCAATAAAATTTATTTCTGATTCTTGACAAACCACTCATACGCTTTTTCAATTCCTTCCCGTAAAGATGTTTTATGTTTCCATCCTAAGTTATGAAGGCGCGTTACATCAAGAAGTTTTCTCGGCGTTCCATCTGGTTTTGAAGTATCCCATACAATGTTTCCTTTAAATCCAATTACAGAAGCAACTGTTTCAGCCAACTCTTTTATTGTAAGATCTTCACCAGTACCAATGTTAATATGAGAAATATTATTTTCATACAGATCAGATGCGTTCACTCTTTCAAGCAAATAATATATAGCATCAGCAAGATCATCAACGTAAAGAAATTCTCTTCTCGGGCTTCCTGTTCCCCAAACAATCACCTCTGATGAGACTTTGGTGGATTGAATTTTGAGATTTGAATTTTGATTTGTGTCGACATCCCGAGCGTAGTCGAGGGAAGCTTCATGAAATTTCCTGATTAAAGCAGGAAGCACATGAGATGTTTCAAGATTATAGTTATCATTTGGTCCGTAAAGGTTTGTCGGCATAACTGAAAAGAAATTACTTCCGTACTGTTTATAATAACTCTCGCATAATTTAATTCCGGCTATTTTAGCTATTGCATATGGCTCATTTGTATATTCAAGAGTATCGGTAAGAAGATATTCTTCTTTAAGCGGCTGAGGTGCAAGTTTAGGATAAATGCAGGAACTTCCAAGGAATAAAAGTTTCTCAACATTACTCTGATGAGCAGCATGAATAATATTTGATTCGATCATCAGGTTTTCATAAATGAATTGAGCGCGGTATGTGTTGTTTGCAAGTATACCACCGACTTTTGCTGCAGCTACTATTACATAATCCGGTTTTTCATCAGCAAAAAACTTTTCAACCTGTTCCTGTCTTATAAGATCAAGTTCGGTTAAATCCCTTGTAATAATATTTTTACAACCTTCTGCAGTCAGCTTTCTTACAATTGCAGAACCCACCATTCCACGGTGACCGGCAACATAGATTTTTTTATTTCGCATAATTACCTTAAATTAAAAAGGTAGTACAAATATAAGGAAAATCAATTTTGAATTAATAACACTGCGTTTGCATTGCGGTTTATTTTGTATCCTTTCAGGAAATTTTTATAATTACTAAACATAAATTCTATTTTTAGGGAGAAGTATTTGAAAAAAATTATTTCTGTTGTTGGTGCACGTCCTAATTTTATGAAGATTGCTCCAATCCATAAAGCATTTCAAAAATATAACGGGAAGATTAAGCATTTAATTTGCCATACCGGTCAGCATTATGATGAGAATATGTCTAAGATATTTTTTGAAGATCTTGAATTGCCCGAACCGGATTTTTATCTCGGAGTCGGCTCCGGCTCTCATGCAGAACAGACCGCAAGAATAATGATCGAGTTTGAAAAAGTTGTCCTTGCGGAAAAACCGGATTTAATAATTGTAGTCGGAGATGTAAATTCAACTATTGCCTGTACTCTTGTAGCAACAAAACTAAAAATTAAAGCTGCACACGTTGAAGCAGGACTGAGAAGCTTTGACAGGGATATGCCTGAAGAAATAAACCGTCTGCTTACAGATGCAATTTCTGATTTCCTTTTTGTTACTGAAAAAAGCGGAATTGAAAATCTAAAGAATGAAGGTGTAACTGATGATAAAGTTTTCTTTACCGGAAATGTAATGATAGACAGCCTTGCAAATTTTCTGCATAAAGCGGAAAGCTCTGATATTCATGAAAAATATCAGCTTGAAAGAGGAAAATATGTTTTGGTTACCTTACACCGCCCAAGCAATGTTGATACTAAAAAAGAATTAAAAGCATTGCTGCATCTGCTTAATACCGTTGCACGTAAAAGGAAACTATTATTCCCGATCCATCCCAGGACAAAATCAAACATGGTTAAGTTTGGACTTGATAATACTCTTGAGAAAAATGTTATCCTTACAGATCCAATCGGCTATATTGATTTTCTTGCCTTAACAAAAGATGCAGAATTAATAATTACAGACAGCGGCGGCATCCAAGAGGAAAGTACATACCTTGGAATACAATGCATTACTGTTAGGAAAAATACCGAGCGCCCGATAACTGTTGAAGTTGGCACAAATCAGTTGATTGGAGTTGACCTTGTTAAAGTTGAAGAAGCAGCATTAAAAGTCCTTGATGGAAAAATAAAAAAAGGAACAATCCCTGATTTGTGGGATGGCAAAGCAGCTGAAAGAATTGTAGAAATAATTCATGAAAAATTACTGCAAGAGAAATAGTAAGATTATAAGATAGTAAGTGTGTAAAATAGCAAAGATACAAGATAACACGGATGCAAGATTGCAAGGGTGAAAGATTGTAAGGATGCAATGTTGAAAAAGCATCTGAATTGCTTGAAAGGATGCAAGGTAAACTTATTTTTCTGCTGGTTTGAATAATAATCGAAATTTGATCTTAACAATATTAAATAAATAATTTCTTTTAATATCAGGAGAGATCAAATGGATGAAATATTAAGCCGTAATAAAAACTTAGCCAGAGGTTTTAGAAATCTGGATATATGGCAAAATGCTATTAAGCTTTATTGTTATACGCATGATTTATTAACAAAGAATCCAAAAATTTGTTTTAAGATAAAAGAGCAAATAGAGGATTCTTCTTTTTCTGTTCATAGTAATATTGCCGAGGGTTATACAAGAAGAAGCATCAAAGATACCCACAAATATTATGTAATCGCCTTAAGTTCCTCATCAGAATGCTACTCGCAGATGTATGCATTATTAAAATCAAAGCAAGTAGAACTTTTGGATTTTGATAAATTCGATACCAAATCATTTGAGTTGCAAAACAAATTATTAAACATGAATAAAGCCTTACTTGATAAAATCTCCAATAACCAGGGATGGAATTCCGAATATTAATTTCATTGTAATTATTCCTGACTCTTAAAGTAGAATTCCGATTTTTGTATTCTTACTTAACAGGCCTAACAGTTCAGTAAATATTATCACCTCAATTTTAAACACCTGTACTCCTGCCGATTTCATTTCAGTCTCCTTGCATTCTTTCAACGTCCCTCTTTAAGTTTAGTTTTACACCTTATGCAATAATTTAACCACCCATCTGAATTTGCATCCTTGCAATAACATAATCCCCCCATTAAATTTGCATTCTTGCAAAAGTACAACCACACACCTGAATTTGCACCCTTGCAAAAGTATAACTACCGACCTGGATTTGCATCCTTGCAAAAGTATAGCCACCCCGTTGGATTTGCGTCCTTGCATTATTGGATCTATTCGCCTTGCCTTTAGTCTCCTCTTAAATTATTTTTATTAACACGATAATCATAATTGAGGACTAAATGAAAAGGCATTTCCTTTGCTTATTTACTCTGCTTTTAATCTCTGATTTAATAATCCCGCAGAAACGTGCACTTACAGTTGAAGATCTCTGGTCAATGAAACGAATCGGAAATTTTTCTGTCTCACAAGACGGAAAAACCATCGCCTTTTCTGTTACTTCATATGACATGTCTTCTAATAAAAGTAACTCTGATATCTATCTGGTTGATTCAGATGGTAATAATCTAAAACCATTAAAAAATTCTTCCGCGAATGAAAGCGATCCCGTATTTCTACCTAATGGAAATAAAATTGCTTACATTCTTGATGACCAGGTTTGGACCTGCGATTTAAACGGAAAAAATGATGAACAGCTTACTGATTTATATACCGGCATTTCCGGTTTCGATTTTTCTAATGATGGGAATAAAATTCTGATTACCTCATCAGTTTATCCTGATTGCGCTGACCAGGAATGCAACAAACAAAAAGATAAAGCCAAAGATGAAAGCAAAGTGAAAGCAAGCCTTTTTAAAGAATTAATGTACCGGCACTGGAATGACTGGCGCGGAGAAAAACGAAGTCATCTTTTCTTGTTTGACATTAACAAAAAAGAATATACCGATCTGATGCTTAACTCAACATCAGACTGCCCGCCGATTGACCTTGGCAGCTCTAATGATTTTTCATTCTCACCATACGGGAATGAAATTGCTTTCACAATGAACGAAGATAAAAATATTGAAACCAGCACCAACAACGATGTCTATATAATTAAAGTAAGCGATATTAAAGCGGGGCAAAAAACACCTTATACAAAAATATCTTTAAGTAAAGGAAATGATAACCAACCCGTTTATTCTCCGGATGGAAAGTATATTGCTTACCTTTCAATGGAAAGAGCCGGGTTTGAAGCAGACAGACTTAGGTTAATGCTTTATGATAAAGCTACCGGCAAAACGAACGAACTTACAAAAGGCTTTGATTATTCCGTTGGTAAAATTGTCTGGTCGCCGGATTCTAAATCAATTTATTTTGATGCGGGCAAAGAAGAGAATGTTTCATTCTTCAAGGTTGATATCTCTAATCCAAAAATAAATTTAGTATTAAAAGAACATAAAAACTCTTTACTCATTGTTTCAGCAGATGGCAGAAAATTTTTCTTCAAACAGCAAAGGACACATTTGCCGGATGAAATTTTCTCTACTGATTCTGACGGTAAAAATCTTAAACAGATTACAGGCATCAACAAAGAACTTCTTGATAAAATTGAAATGACAGAAATGGAAACATTCTGGTGCAAAGGTGCAAATGGAAAGATGGTGCAATCAATTTTAATCAAGCCTCCGTTTTTCGATCCTTCAAAAAAATATCCGATGATATTTTTAATTCACGGCGGACCGCAGGGCAAGTGGGAAGATGAATTTCATTACAGGTGGAATTACCAGATGTTCGCGTCCAAAGGTTATGTAATTGTTGCTCCTAACCCAAGAGGCAGTACAGGATACGGCCAAAAGTTTACAGATGAAATTTCCGGAGACTGGGGCGGCAAACCTTATGTTGATTTGATGAACTGCTACGATTATGCAATTAAAATTTTTAAATTCATCGACCCTAAAAATACTTTTGCTGCCGGCGCATCTTACGGCGGATATATGATTAATTGGCTCGAAGGTCACACAACAAGATTTAACGCAACTGTTTGCCACGACGGGGTTTTTAATCTGGAAAGTATGTGGGGAACAACTGAAGAATTATGGTTCCCCGAATGGGAGTTCGGCGGAACACCATGGCAGAACAGGAAAGTTTACCAGAAATGGTCGCCTCATCAGTATGTACAAAATTTTAAAACACCAATGCTTGTAATTCACGGAGGAAAAGATTATCGTGTATCAGAGGAACAGGCATTTCAATTATTTTCTTCATTAAAGAGAAAAGGTGTTGAAAGCGAATTCCTTTATTTCCCGGATGAAAGTCACTTTGTTACCAAACCGCAAAATTCCCGTTTATGGTGGAATACAATTTTTAACTGGTTTGAAAGATTTAAAAAGTAGGAGTTTGAAAATGGAAGGAAAAATTCCAAACATTAATGATCTTGATTACAATGAAATGTACGAAGAGGATTATGAAGTAAAGAAAAAAATAGTTGAAGATAATCTTTGGTTTAAACTTGAGAAGTACGGAAAGAAGATTTCATTTGCCAAAGATATTTTGGCATTGTTCCATTATATGAGGGATCCTTATGTATCCTGGCATCGTAAAGCAATTGTTGTAGCAGCATTGATTTATTTTATCGCTCCAATTGATACTATTCCGGATTTAGCTCCACTGGTTGGTTATCTTGATGATCTTGGAGTAATTACGGCAACATTAAAATTTTTAGGCAGTGAATTAATTCCTTATTACAACAGGTAATTTTTAAGGAAGGAAGAATAATGAATTTTAAATTGAAGAAAAGCGAAGTTCTTTTTAATGGTAAAGTATTTGATCTTCAGGTTGATCAGCTTGAATACACAAGCGGTAATGAAGGAGTAAGAGAAATTGCAGTTCATCCAGGAGGAGCTGTTGTTGTTGCAATAACGAATGAGAATAAAGTAATTTTTGTTAAGCAATTCAGGTATCCTCTGCAGAAAGTTATAACAGAATTGCCTGCCGGTAAATTAGATAAAGGTGAAGATCCATTAAATTGTGCAATAAGGGAATTAGAAGAAGAAACCGGTTATAAATCAAATGATATTGTTAAGCTGGGATATATTTATACAACTCCCGGTTTCTGCACAGAAACCCTGCACATCTTTCTTGCAAAGAATCTTGTTGCAGGAGATCATAACCGTGAAGAGGGTGAATACGGAATGGAAGTATTTGAGTATTCTTTTGAAGAGATTGATGAGATGATTAGAACGGGCGAATTATCGGATGCTAAAAGTATCTGCGGAATACAGATGGCAAAATTAAATCTTAAAATGAAATAGAACGAATTGAGGAATGGATGATGGCAGATGTGAGATGGAAAATGAATCACGCAAGTCTGCAAGATTGCAAGTCACGTTTCAATGATGAGTAAGTAATTAACTTCACTTTAAGCGCATAATAATTTCTAATTACCATTTCCCAATTTAATAGTAAATCGCTGTCTTCTTAGCCTAAGCCTCTTCAGAGAAATCACTACTGAGTTACTATTGAATTACAATATGTTACTACAGAGTTACGAACACAATTCTATTCCCAATAACCAATACCCAACTCCAAATTTCCAATTTTCACCTTCAACCTATACCCTGAGCGTAGTCGAAGGGAGCCTCCGCCTCGCCTTCCCTCTCTACATCGGTTCCGTTTCCACCGCTATGGAAGCAAAAGGAAGGATCAGCATTCTTCCGTCTGTCAGTTCGATTATAATCATATCTGCCTCGCGGTAAACAGTGCCATCAACACCAAATGAACCGCCAAAACTAAGATGCATCCCGCCGTAATCTTTTCCCTGGCGGGTATCATAAACATGAACAACAAGTTTTTTATTGGACTTTACTAATTTTTTCTTTTTCATAATTCTTCCAATTTTATTTTGAAAAATTATATTTTTTCTTGTCCACAAACATTACAGGTTTATTTTCTGCACTGCCTTTACCTTTTCGCCAAGAAACATCTTTATAATTCTTTCAGAGTCATTCGTTAAATCACTAAAAAAATAATCCTGGTTTCCCAACCCGGCTGAATTTGTTTGCAAGCCAATTCTTTCAAGTTCGCTTTTCACAACCATACCAATATCATCATATGGATCTATCAGTTTAATATCATCTCCAACTATATTCTGAATTTCAGCTTTAATAAGTTTGTAATAAGCAGAACCGAGGATTAGCAAATCAATTTTTAATTCTCTGAAACCTGAAAGACATTCCTCTAAAGCAGATTCAATATTAATTTTGCTGTTTGTTTCATCCTCCATAAGAGGAACAAGAACAGAACAAGCTTTTTCAATTACTTCAATCTCAGCATTCAATAAGTAAATAAACTTTGAATAAGCCGATTTTGAAATTGTTGCAGGTGAACCAATTACGCCTGCTTTCTTTATGTTTGATTCAACCACTTTTTTTGCACCGGTATGAACTATATTAATTATCGGGATGGTTGTAATTTTTTTCAATTCATCGCAGGCTACAGATGAAATGGTATTGCTTGATATTACGATCAGTTTAACATTTTTATTAAGCAGGTATTGCAATGCCTGTATTGAATATTCGATAATTTCTTTTTCAGATCTTGAACCATAAGGTGCTCTTGCCGTATCCCCAACATAAACTATGTTCTCTTTAGGTAAAACGGAAAATATTTTTTTTACAACAGTTAAACCGCCGTAACCGGAGTCCAGTACACCGACGTTCTTTTCCTTTTCCATAAAATTCATGCGAGATCCCTCTTATAAAAGATTGGGATGAAAGACCGTCCAACTCGCTCCTCCTTCAATATTGAAACAGCGCTTTCATCCCAGGAAATAAATTATAAAATCTGTTCTATAGCTTCAGTCAATTCTGTTTTAATAAATTCATAATCACTAACGGAAACTTTGCGCCCGTTTCTGTCAAGCAGGTAAAATGAATCAACAACATCATCTGCCTTTGTAGAGATTTTTGCAAAGTAAATTGATAGACCAAGCTCACTCATTTTCTGCGTAATAGTATAAAGCAATCCAAGCCTGTCCGGCGAGAAGATGTCCAGTATTGAAAATTTTTCGTGCTCTTCAAAAACAATTTTTACTTTACCTGATCGTTTAAAAAATTTATTTTCAATTCTCCACCACTTGGATTTCATCCTTGTCATTTCATTTGTAAGCTGAAGCGTACCTGCAAGAACTTCATATAAATCATTTTCAATTTTATGATATCTCTCAGGCTCGACAAGTTTATGGGTTCTGAAATCCGAAACAGCAAAACTATCAATTACAATCCCGTCTTTTCTTGTAAAGATTCGTGCATCGTGAATATTCAAATCATTTATTGCAAGTACTCCGCATAATTTGGAAAGGAGCATCTGCTGGTCTTTGGTTATAACTGTAATGTTCGTAAAAGCATTTAACTCTTTAAAGAATACCGAGATCAGATTTCCTTTTTCAATTTCTTCAAGATGACTTGCAATTTCTTCCTCGGTAAATATCTGGGTATAGCTCATATCATTTATTGATTCGATATGTTCCTGAAGAGTTGAATCAAGCCCGGAGAATGAGCTTGGGAAAGTGATTACGCTTGAATAAAGAATTTCTTCGCCGGAAACCTGCTCTTCAAGCATTGCTTTTGATTTACGGTAAAGCTCTTCCAATAAATTACTTTTCCATTCTGTCCATACAACGGGATTTACAGCGGAGAGATCGGCAAAAGTAACAAGGTATAACAAATCAAGTTGTTCAACCGATTCAAACCTGGAAGTAAAAGTATTTAAAGTTTCGGCATCATTTAAATTACGGCGGAAAGCGATCTGCTCCATATACAAATGATTAACAACAAGAAATTTTACCTTCTCAACTTCTTCTTCCGAATAACCAAGCCTGAACATTTCAGATGAAGCAATTTCAGAACCAAGTATTTCGTGCCCGGAAATGCTGATAGGTTTTGCAACATCATGAAAAATTAAAGCAAGGAAAAGAATATCTTTCTCTTTCAAACCGGTGTATAAACGCCCGAGTAAAGTTTCCTCGTTCTGCAGCTTTTCGACATTTTTAATCGCAACAATTGTATGTTCATCGGCAGTGTAATGATGATAAACACCAGGCTGGAAAAATCCATTAAGGTCTTTGTACTCGGGTAAAATAATTTTCAGAATCCCAAGTTCGTTAAGATGATATAAAGTATCTCCGACATTCTTGGGAAGACGGATAATTTCCCTGAAGAAAACTGAAGAATTAAGCCCTAACAATCTATTTTCTTCAATGTTTTCAGAGCTTTCAATTATAAGTGATCGGAGGTTTTCATCAAACCGTGCGGAATACAATCCGCGGTAATAGAATCCTCTTAGTATATCCGAGAGGTTCAATTCCCTGTTTTGAATTATGGAAAGCGTATTACCTTTAAGGAAGAAATCCTCATCAAGTTGAACTGCAAGAAAGTTTGATAACGGCATAGAAATTTCTTCTTCAACGTGGCGGGTCATAGTTTTGAAAAACCTGCTTAACACGTTTGAAGCTTCAAAATATTTTCTCATAAATTGAACCACGGCATTATGCCCATGGTAATTCAGCTGCCTTGCAATTTTTTCCTGTGCAGAGTATTCAAGCCTGTCGTTTCTTTGTTTGCATACAAGGTGAAGAAGATTTCTGACTTTCAAAATAAACTCGTAACTCTCCAGCACTCTTTTTGTTTCTTTATGTGAACTGTCCTTTTTTGAACGCAGCATAGTAATAAAACTTTCGCTCTGCGTAATTTCATTCTGGTCAACAAGGCTTGTTCTGTTTTTAATTGAATATATCCATTCGACCGCCTGCAGATCACGCAATCCACCGGCAGAATATTTTACGTTTGGTTCAAGCTGTTTGGAAGAGGAGCCGTATTTATTTAAACGCTGTTCGGTATCATTAAAGAACTGGATTATTAATTGCGTCTGCTTTTCATCGCTTATACTCCGGAAGATACTTGCAACCCATTCGGTAAACAGTTTTTCATTGCCAATCAGGAACCTTGTTTCAATAAACTGCGTAAATCCATGTAAATCTTCTTCAAGATATTTTTTAATATCATTAAAATCACGTACGGTATGAGAAACCTCTATACCGCAATCCCATAATAATCTTA
This sequence comes from Ignavibacteriales bacterium, assembly GCA_003599415.1. Classification (GTDB taxonomy): domain Bacteria; phylum Bacteroidota; class Ignavibacteria; order Ignavibacteriales; family SURF-24; genus SURF-24. The sequence continues at coordinate 18,324 of QZKB01000049.1, forward strand.
CTGCGGATTGTATTTGCTTATCGTTTTCTTCCAGGTTATCAACAATAAACATCAGGTCAATATCAGAATAAGGAGAAAGTTCTCTGCGGCTAAAGCTGCCCGCAGAAGCAAGTGCAAAATTGAATTTACTTCCCTCCAGAATTTTAAAAATATACTCTTCAACAAGAAGACTATACTCTACACAAAACTTAAAGGCTTCATCAATCTTTGCGGGATCTTTAAAAATCTTATCCCTGTCTGCAAGAAAACTTTTCTTTATTTGAATAGCATTGATCATATTAACCGGCAGCGCTTTCCAACTATTAATTCATTATAAACATTTTATCTGAGAAAACAGGCGGGACAGAACCACACCCATATTCACATAATTAATTTTCTAATATTAAAAGCAGGCGGAGAAAACTCCGCCTTACAATTATTTCAGTTTTTCAAAACGAGCCTGGAAGAAACGCAAATACTTTGGCTCGAATACCATTTTTAATCCTTTTACTTTCTTTCTATCCTCGTAAACCGAAACGATAGATTCATGAGTTACATCAAGATGAGCCTGTGTATAAACTCTTCTTGGGAAAGTAAGTCTCACTAATTCAAGTTTAGGATAGTTGTGGTCACCTGTTACTTTATTTCTTCCTGAAGAAACAATTCCACGCTCCATTCCTCTTACACCTGAATCGACATAAATTTCATTGGCAAGAGTCTGCGCCGGAAATTCCGTTTGCTTTAAGTGAGATAATATTTTTTTAGCATCAAGAAAAACACCGTGACCACCGATAGGCAGAACAATCGGAACATTGTATTCCAATAATTTCTTACCAAGGTATTCCACCTGCCCTATTCTTGCGTGAATAGTATCGAAGTCAACCATTTCTTCAATGCCTCTTGCCATCGCTTCCATATCTCTTCCGGCAAGACCGCCATAGGTATGCAGTCCTTCATAAACCACACATAAGTTCCTTGCTTCAAGGTAAACGCTCCTGTTTCTTGTAGCAAGAAAGCCGCCAATATTAACCATTAAATCTTTCTTTGCGCTAACCCATATTCCTTCAAAGTATTTGCACATTTCCTTAAGGATTTCTGCAACAGTTTTATCCTGATACCCTTTTTCTCTTAGTTTAATGAAGTAAGCATTTTCCGTTGCGCGTGTAGCGTCAAGCCATAATTTTATTTTATGTTTTTTACAGTACTCGTAAACCTCAACAATATTTGCCATTGAAACAGGCTGCCCGCCGGCCATATTAACAGGCGCCGCCATACTTACATAAGGAATTTTATCTGCACCAACTTCTTTAACAAGTTTATCAAGTTTCTTTAAATCAATATTTCCTTTAAAAGGATGAAGGTTCTGGGCATCATGTGCTTCATCAATTATAACATCGACAAAAGTTGCTCCCGCTAATTCCTGATGAAGTCTCGTTGTAGTAAAGTACATATTCCCTGGAATAAAATCCCCGGGCTTGATTAATATTTTTGAAACTAAATGTTCAGCGGCTCTTCCCTGGTGTGTAGGTACAAAATAAGGGAAGCCATAATATTTTTTAACGTTATTCCATAGGTTATAAAAGTTCTTACTTCCTGCATAAGCTTCATCACCAATCATCATACCTGCCCATTGATAATCACTCATTGCATTTGTGCCGCTGTCAGTCAGCAAATCAATATAAACATCCTCTGATTTTAACAAGAATGTATTATAACCTGCTTCTTTAGCAGCTTTTTCCCGGGACTGTTTAGTTGTCATTTTAATTGGTTCAACAACTTTAATTTTAAAATTTTCAGCCCAGGATCTTTTTAATATTTTTTTAGCCATTTTTATTTTCCTTAATTATGATTAAAAATTTGTCCGTTAAATAACAGTCATAATTTTTACTCTCATTCCTTATGAAGAAGAAATAACATATAAATAATCAGGCTTAGCCAGCTATTGTGAATTCCATATAGAAATTCGGGTCGTTTCATTTTTTATATTCCACTTCTACTACCGAAGAAATACCGCCGCGGACGCTAAAGCGGGCGGTAATATTTAAGTAACGCGGCTGAAGCACTTCAACAAGGTCATCAAGAATTCTATTGGTCACATTCTCATAAAATATTCCATCGTTCCTGAATGACTGCAGATAAAACTTATACGATTTCAATTCCACACAAAGTTTATCAGGAATATATTCAAGGATGATTGTAGCAAAATCCGGTTGACCGGTTTTAGGGCAAACGGATGTAAACTCGGGCGCCTCGTGAATAATTGTATAATCCCGGTTGCTATATTTATTTTCAAATGTTTCCAACAGTTTACTTTTATCGTTCATAATTTTTCCGGCTTATTTTTTATATGTTGGTCTAACTTTATATTGAATTGGATCTTCAACTCCCGCTAATCGAAAACCTCTCAGTCTAAGGGCGCAGCTATCGCAAACGCCGCATGCTTTTTCTTCATCCTGGTAACATGACCATGTAAGATGAAGCGGAGCTTTAAGTTCAATTCCTTTAAGTACTATTTCTTTTTTTGAGAGATGAATGATTGGCGTTTCTATTCTGATATTAGTTTCCGGTTTGGTACCAAACTCTACCATCTTTTCAAATGCAGAAAAAAACTCAGGCCTGCAATCGGGGTAACCGGAAGAATCTTCATAAACAGCACCGATAAAGACTGCAGATGCGCCAAGCACTTCTGCCCAGCTAATACATGCTGAAAGAATATTCGCATTACGAAACGGCACATAGGAAGACGGAATTTCTTTATTGGATAAATCAGCGTATGATACTGCAATATTTTTATCTGTCAGAGATGATCCGCCAATTTTTGTGAGATGGGTATAATCAATAACCAATCTTTTCTGAACGGAATAAAAATCTGCAATTTCATTGAAAGCTTTTAATTCCCGTTTTTCTGTTCTTTGTCCATAATTAAAATGAGCCAAAGCCAGTTCATATTCCCTGCTTGCAATTCCTGTTGTAACACAGCTATCCATTCCTCCGCTAACCGCAACAACCGCAAGTTTTTTAATATCTGAAGACATTCATCAAATCGCTAAAAATTTGTTCCAAGATACGAAAAAGAGGAATTAAATGGAAAATTTCGCAACATCCGGTGAAAGCAGATTCGCTGTTATTTGGATTTCATTAATATCAAACAGATAATGAAACTTACCGCAGAAGAAATATAAAACGGTACTGCCGAACCAAACTGGTCCCACAGAAACCCGGTTACAACCGAACCAAGCATAACAGCAAAACCTGATAGCATTGTAAGTAATCCGATTGCAGAACTCCTGTACTCATTGGGAATCAAATCTGAAACCCAGGCCTTAGCAATACCTTCCGTTGCCGAAGCATAAATTCCATATAGCGCAAAAAGGACCCACATAAGTATAACATTTTGGGAAATACCAAAGCCAAAATAAACCAAAGAAAAAATCAGTAACCCCGATACAAATATTTTCTTTTTACCGAACTTATCGGAAAGAATTCCTGCCGGATATGAGAACGCTGCATAAACCAGGTTGTAGAAAATATAACCTGCAATGGCAAGGGTACTTGATTGAGATATATCCCTTGATTTTAAAATTAAAAATACGTCACTGCTGTTAACAAGAGAAAAGATTGTTAGCAGAACGATTAACCTTTTATATTCTGAAGGCGATGATTGCCAGAATGTTGAGTAACGTCCTTTGTCTTTGGATTTGGGAATAAACTGTTTGTCCTTTACAAGAAACGTAAAACCCATTGCTATAACTGAAGGAATAAATGCGATCAGAAAAATTAAAGTATAATTCTCCGGGTAAATTCCTAAAAGTACAAGTGATAATATTGGTCCGATTGCAGCGCCGAGTGTATCCATTCCCCTGTGAAATCCAAAGACGGTACCGGTATTCCCTTCAGCATAACTTGCAAGCAATGCATCCCTTGGAGCTGTTCTTATTCCTTTACCAATTCTATCGGAAATTCTTGAAAAGAGAACAGTAGAAAAATGAGGCAGAAGTCCGGGCAAAGGTTTTGAGATTGCAGACAGCCCATAACCAATCATTACAAAGATGGAACGTTTTCCTATTTTATCCGATAGAAAACCGAAATATCCTTTAAGTAAACCGGCAGTAACTTCTGCAAGCCCTTCAATAATACCAACAGCAGCCATTGATGTGCCAAGAACCGTAGTTAAAAAGATTGGAGTAACAGGGTAAAGCATTTCGCTTGCAACATCTGTAAAAAGACTTACAAGACTTAAAATAACAACCTGGCGCGGCAATTTATTTTTCATGGCTTAATCATTTAAATGTATTCCAAATATAAAATATTGTAACCAAACTCACTTTTCAAAAAATATTTTTTAAACTTAATCCACAAGCCTCTTGACTATTTCATTAAGTATTATATCTTAATAGGTGAATAAAAAATTAATTGGACTTTTATTAATGTTACTTCTTTTCTTCTCCCAATTCCTTATTTCTTACCATACTTAAAAACTAATAGGAGCGTGGAATGGAATATTATGAACTCCATCCAGTAACACCTCAATTACGGTACATAAATAAAGCCGTGGAAGTCCTTAAAAGTGGAGGTGTAATAATTTATCCAACCGATACAATCTACGGGATCGGCTGTGATATTTTCAACAAACAAGCGCTTGAGCGTGTTTTTGATATTAAACAGGATTCCGGAACTAAATTATTTAGTTTTGTTATCCCGGATTTAAAGCAGATTGCTCAATATGCAAAGGTTTCCGACTTCGCCTATAAAGCAATGAAACATCATTTACCGGGTCCTTATACTTTTATACTTCCTGCTGCAAGAGAAGTACCCAAAAAATTATGGACCAAAAGAGAAACAGTCGGAATAAGAATTCCCAAACACAACGTAGCACTAACACTGGCAAAAGAATTAGGCAACCCCATTGTTAGCACAAGCGTTACAAACAGAAAAGGAGAAGTACTTTTTGATCCTTTAGAAATAAAAATGATCTTCAATTCCCAGGTAGACCTTATGCTTGCCAGCGGAAGCCTGCAGGGAGAACCATCCAGTATTGTAGATTTAAGCACCGAAGCACCGGAAATTGTAAGATACGGCGCCGGTGACCTGAGTTATTTTCAATAATTAATAATTTGTTTTTACTAAAACCCGGTCCATCCAGCCGGGTTTTTTTATTTGCCACACAATAATTCGAAATCTCATACGTTTACTGATGTAAGAAATTGGAGGAATTAAAATTTCTGAGTTACGCTTGAAGAAAGATTTTACTATAAATATGAATAAGACCGGAAACAAAAATATGGAAACCGATCTTATCGATGCTTGTCTTAAAGGAAATATGAATTCATTCTCTTTCCTTGTAAAATCTTATAAGAAGCCCTTATTCACTTATCTGTTTAGGTTATGTGGGAATAAAGATTACGCCGAGGATATGTTACAGGAAACGTTACTAAAAGTTTGGCAGAATCTGAAAAAATATAATGAACAGAATAAATTCTCATCATGGCTTTTTTCGATTGCTCATAACGTTGCCGTTGATACTCTTAGAAAAAGAAAAGTAAGAAACAATATCATCTATATGGATGAGATACACGAACCGGATAACAACCTTAATCCGTTTACCATCTTAATTGCAAAAGAATCCGGAGCGAAAATATCAAATGCTATTAATAAACTTCCTGAAAAACAGAAACAGGTGTTCCTTTTAAGACAACATGGTGAAATGACTTTTAAAGAAATTGCAGAATTACTAAAAGAACCAATAAATACTGTGCTCGGACATATGCATTATGCGGTTGATAAACTAAGAAAGGAGCTGACAGAAAAAGATGAATAACACAAAATCTATCTGCGAGGAATTTAAAGAGCAGGTATGGCTTTATCTTGAAACTGAGGCCGACGCCCAGATGAAAAATTTCTGGAATAAACATCTTGCTGGCTGCGCTGATTGTTCAAATCATCTTAAAGTTACAAGAAAATTCCTTGGCGCTTATAACAGCATTCCCGGAGAAGATATAAGTGAAATTAAGTTTGATAAGATGATAAATCTTGTAACAAACAGAAGCAGGTTCTCGTTAAAACAGAAAACCGCTACCGCATTTGAATGGTTAAAACACGAATTTACCTTTGCAGGTAATTATAAAATTGCTTTTGGCAGTACTCTAATAGTTTTAATATTTGCACTTATTCTCTTCTTCAAAGAATACAAACCCAAAATAGAAATAAAACAGAAACAAACAACTGGTGAAGTTAAAGCAGAAAACCAGGTTGATAAAACAGAAAGCACTCCAACTGCTATTGAGGCAAAAACAGTTAAAAAAGTTGGCGGCGTTAGCGTCGCACCAAGAACTTATAGGGCTTCCATAGACGATCACTGGGATATTGATATCCAGACTATCAGCATACAAATTGATTTGCTGAAAAAGCAAACAGACGAATTAGAATTTTAAAAATGAAAAATCACAGGAGATAAATTATGTATCGACAATCTTATTTAACACTTATTTTACTTTTGTTCCTTTCAACTCTATTATTTTGTCAGGATGAAACTATTATATTACCCGAACCACCTGATTCTGAAAAATTAAACCAAGTTTATGCTATCTCTCCCGGCATTTGGATGCCTGATAGCATGAACGAAAAAGACGAGAAAGACGCGCTTAAAAAGTATGACGAAAGCACAAGGAAATATTTGAATATTCTTAAAGAATATGATAAGCAAAAGTATTTTCAGTACCTTAATCAGGGAAGGTATCAGTTGTTCAATTTATCCGAAGACTTTGCTCATTTCAGTTCAAGGAATGACCGCTCGAAAAAAATTCATGAACTTGATATTCAAACCGTAGCATTAGGAGCAAAATATCAGAAAGTGAATGACGCTGAAAAAGCAAGAGTAAAAGAGGAACTTAAGAAAAAAGTGAACGAGCTTTTTGAACTGAAAGAAAGTGAACGCAAGGAAGAATATGAGCAGCTTAGAAAAAAATTAGATGAACTGAAAGAAACCCTGGAGGAAAGACAGAAGTTCAGGGAGGAAATTGTAAAAAGAAAGATGGAAGAGTTAATTGGCGAAAGCAAACATATAAGATGGTAACCCCAGGTTTATCTAAAGAGAACATTTATTCACTGTATAATATTATAAAAATCATAAGGCGGAGCTACAACTTCGCCTTTTTATCAAAGATTTTTCTTTACTGTTAGATTGATATCTTCATAAATCCATCCATCCCTTTTTATGCTCGATTACAATTCGCTCATTAATCTTCAGGTTTATCCTGCACATCCTGCTGCTCTATTTGTGCATGTTAATAATTTTATGTAAAATAAATTAAGGTAAGGATAAGAGTTGCTTATCTCTTCAATTCGCTTTTAAACTTTATTTTCTATTTTAATTCAGAAAGATTTTTATGAAGTATATTTTATACGCTCTTTTCTTAACAGTTCAGATCGCTTATTCACAGATTCTACCGGATCGTACTTATAAATTAAAAGATACTTTAACAAGCATATACATCGGGGATTTTTACCTTGATGAAAACGAAAACATTTTTCTTGCGGGACAAAAACTTACCGAAAACTCCCGGTTATTTTTTCTAACGGGATTTTCAAAAAACTCTGCAAAACTATTTGAGACTACTATTCCCGGCCAGTTTGAAACCGAAGGACAATTTATTGTACCCGTAAATGAATCCTCTTTTGCAGTAACGGGAATCTCGGAAGACAATACAGGTACATTTAACTTCAGAACTGCAAAAATAAGAACAGACGGAAACATTGAATGGGAAAAAATATTCGGTGAAGACAGCCTGATGTTAATGGATGAACCGGCTGATATTGAAGTTGATTCGAAGGGAAATATTATTGTTGCAGGTTCTTCTTATTCGTTTGAACAGTACTATACACTCGTGCAATATTCATCCTTGGGAAAATTAAACTGGTCAGTAAGACATAAACCATTCAATGACGGTTCATTCCAGGTAAGGGATATTATCACGGACAGCAACGATAACATTTATGGAATAACAAGAAATACATTTACGTCCGATACATCCCACGGTACAATATTTAAAAGAAGTAAAGACGGAGTTTTGTTATGGGAAAAAAGTTTTGATGTTTATTTCCCGGAAGAACCTTCCGAGCACCTTCTTCTTTTAAATGATACTTTATATGTCGCCGGTTCTCTTTTTACCGAAGGATCTGTGAATGATGTTATTGTTTGCCTGTCATTAACTGCGGATGGAGATGTTGTTAGTTATAAACGGTTCAGCGTTCCCGGTAATGTTGTTCAGCAGAATGTGCGGGATTTAAAACCTGTTTCTGATAATGTACTTGCACTTGCAAATGAATCTTACTGGGCAGGTAATTACTATCTGCATACTTTTCTGTTATCAAAGGATTTTAAAATTCTTCAAAGCGATTCACTTGTCAGCACATCCTCCTTAAAGGCAAACATTGTAAATGAAACGCAGGGAAAACAATTTTCTGTTTATGCTTACGGAGGAGAATTATATAAGATAGAATATTCTATTGCCAATAGTAATTTATCCAAACAAGTAAAATCTTTTGATACTGAAGGAGAGTTGGTCCACCGGATTCAATTAAATGATAAACATTTGTTTGCATTAAGCGCCGATATTGGTTTCCCGGTTACATCATCTACAGTACGAAGATATAGCTTTGAAACAACCGGCGCGGCAGAGGAAAATAATGTTCATCCAAATACTGTTATGCTTTATCCTGCATATCCGAATCCGTTTAACCCTGTTACTAAAATTAAATATTCCGTCCCCGTAGGGGCGTATAGCTCCGCCGAAGGCGGAACGCCCCTACATAATATTCTGTTGAAGGTTTACGATATTCTTGGTAATGAGGTTACAACACTTGTTAATGAAGAACAACCAGCCGGAAGTTATGAGGTTGAATTTTCAGCCACTTCCCTACCAAGCGGAATATATTTTTACACCTTACGAGCCGGTTCATATACTGAATCGAAGAAGATGATTCTTCTTAAATAGTACCACATGGCACTAAAGTAAATAATTAATAACTTCTTCCATTAACCCTCATTACATTTACTCGGTGTCAAGGTGGGACCTTGACACCCGGAGAAAAATTCATAGAGAGAACTAAGTTTTAATCCCTGTGTACTATTGTTGCAGATGCTTGTCTTGATGGAAAGATTACAACATCACTGATATTTACATGTTTTGGCCTGCATGCAATAAACACCGCAGTCTCGGCAATGTCTTTCCCTTTCAGAGGAGTTAATCCTTTATAAACATTTGCCGCTTTCTCTTCATCTCCCCGGAAGCGGACTTTGCTGAATTCAGTTTCAACCATTCCCGGATCAATTGTACTTACGCGGATATTCTTATCAACAAGATCCATACGCAAAGATTTAGTGATTGCATACACTGCATGCTTTGATGCACAATATACTGCACCTTTCGGGTAAGCTTCCCTTCCCGCAATTGATCCGATATTAATAATAAGTCCTTCACCTTTGCTTAACATTAAAGGAATAACCGCTTTAGTAACGTAAAGCAAACCCTTAACGTTTGTATCAATCATCTCTTCCCAGTTTATATGATCATCATCGTAGAATTTTTCAAGACCGCGTGATAAGCCTGCATTGTTAATCAGAATGTCCACCATTTTAAATTCAGGCGGAAAGGACTCAACAAATTTGTCAACTTCGCCTTTATTCCTAACATCAACCTTACCGGAGAAAATTTTAATTCCGTTCTTCTGTATTAATTCATCGGACAAATTTTTAAGCAGCTTTTCTCTTCTTGCACAAAGGATTAAGTTTGTTCCTTCTTTTGCAAAAGCTTCTGCACACGCTTTTCCAATTCCTGATGTAGCGCCTGTTATAAAAACGACTTTATTTTTTAATGATTCCATAATTACTATTACTCATTGAATATTTTTAATACTCAAATATAAAAGAGAAGTAGGAATTTTGTGTGGTTAATTGAATAAAATAAAAACCCCGACCTGAAGGTCGGGGCTATCTGGGGATAATTATTAATATGAAATATTTACTTCTTCTTTTTCTCCGTCAGCTTTTTAACTGAAGCAAACTTTGCGGCGGCAAGAGTTTCGCGGTTAACTTTTTCCGTAATCCTTCCGCGGGTTATATCTTCAATTGTAAGATACCCGTTCATAATTAAAAGCTGCAGAGTAATATTATTTATCTTCGTATCAAATCCGTATCCTTCAGCAATGTATACTTTGTCCATGTCTTCATAAAACTCTTCCGCAAAATCCGGGCTGTTAGGCAAACTCATCAACTGCTCATACGTTTCACTGAATGAGTTCAGCTCAACATTAATATTCGGTGTTACAAGCAGCGGGCAAAATTCTTTATCGGGACTTGACTGCTGAAATCCCTTAATGCCGGAAAGATCAACAGCTGAGTTCAAATCATCAATCCTTACAAACTTAGCTTTCTTCATCTGTTCCATCTGGTAAAGCATAAAGTTATAGCGGCATACTTCACTGTTGTGTTTATGTCCGGCAAAAATGTTATTGTACTTTTCGTATACAAGCTGCTGAACAAAATTTTTCTTTTCATTAACATCACTTCTAAAAATTCTAACTTCCTGCAGCATTGTACGCATATCTTCTGCGGCTGCCTGGGGACCGGTAATTTCTTTTCCTTTTCTGCCAAGGTCGGTTGAAAGAATTCCAAGCCTTACTTTTCTACCGTTACCTTTGCCGTCCTTTCCGCCAATTAAAATTTCCATCAGATGCTTTCTTGATTCAATCTGGTTTTCTTCTGCAAGGAACGGCTGACCGGCAGGTGTACTTGCAAGTGAATTAAATATTGCATTAAAGATTTCTTTATCAAGCAGCAGATCACCTTTCGAATCAATCATCTTCTTTGCATCGTTCGGATCAGGAACAGATGAAATAACTGAAGCAATAAAGCGATTCTTGATTATATCAAAGTTTACTTTGCTAATCTTGTAAGAAATCTTTTTCAGCTTGAATTTCTTTCCGATAAAAATCTTATTCACAACATCTTCAATATCAATCTTATCAATCATCTTGTAAGATGCGCTCAGATAATATTTCTTTGTAAAGTCATCAAGGTCCCAGCCGATAACGTCATCAATATAATTGCCATGCTTATCCATTACTTCAACAATATTTTTATCGCCGGTATATCTTAACAGCGTTCTCTGCAGGTGAGGATTATCCGAGCTTGTGGCTTTCTCTCTTCTTTCGCCGTGAGAATCTCGATATAACAAAAAGTTTTCAGGATTCTGGTAACGTGTAATCCCCGCTTCGGCACGTGCAAAGTTACTTGCAGTTAACATTATATCAATCTTAAACGGCATTGAAATATCACACAAGCCGCTTATTGTACTTCTCCAGTTCAGGTCATCAACATTGCTGTCTGCTGCCCCGGCAAAAAGCGAATAGTAATATTTTATAAAGTCAGGATCGAAATCCGTTACTCTTGAAAAATCTCCCTGCTCCGTTCCGATGCCGTAAAGATTTCCTTTCTCATCAGGAAAGATATAGAACATATCTCCTGCTATAAGTTTAATTGAACGGATGCCCGGCAGATCTTTTCTTAACCATTTAAGCATCATTGCGGCAAGCATTTCCGATTTGCCAACACCGCTGTCTCCGCTTATCTGAACAACAAAAACACTTCCGTCTTCTTCTTCAATTGCAAACAACGAACCATGGATTGGCACACCGCCCATTTCTTTAACTTTCTCGTTCATCATTGTAAGCCATGGCTTTTTAATGTTGCCAAAGTAATCAACCTCTTTCTTTAACGGAGTAACGAGGGTTTTAATATTGCCGTTCGGTCCTTTCAAATCGAAGTAACCAACCTGCGGAAATGAGATTACTTTTTCCGGCGCGCCGTAGAAGAGTACTACATCAGGAACAAACTTTTTAACATCCTCAACGCTTATTTCATCTGCCTGAAGAAGCCTGTAATTATCTGTAAGATATTTTATGTAGCACTTCTGGAAAACGAAAAGAACTTTTACAAGTCCGTGCTTAATGATTTTACACCGGTAATCATTTTCATCCATGTTATCAATAAACTTCTCCATTCTCTTTCCAAAGAAGATTGAAGCCGGTTTAATATCCATGCTCTTAATATATTCATGCGGCTCAGAATAATCTCTTTCTTCGTTACCATTATCAGGTCTGTCTGCTTTATGGAAAGGATAAATTCTTTTCTTTGCGTCTGTGGCAATTCTTGTTCTTGTCTGAACAGTCTGCTCAAGACCAATTACCCCGCATTTGGACATAACTTTATTTATCCAACCAAGAGCGCCGTCATCGCCAACTTCACGTGTAAAATCTTTGTGGATTGTAATTCCGTGTTGAATCATTTCGTTGATGCTTGAATTTTGTTTCCGGAAAACAGCTTCAACAAATTTTATTAACGTGTGGTTATATTTTTCATAATATTCGGTTGATTTGGTTTTGTTCATCAGTAGGATGAAGAACAGAACAGTTTCTCTCACTTCTTTATGAAGTGCTTCCTGTGTAATCTTTGATTCTTTCGTCTTAAGAATATTTCCGGTTATTTCATTCAGTTCATCTTTAATAACCTGAAAAACAAATTCTTCCTTAAATAATTTTTCTTCGCCGTCATCAACGTTATCTAACTTATTGTTAAGTAACTCAATCTTTGAAGAAAGATAATTTTTAAATGCATTGTCTCTTACAAGAAGATACAATCTTAAAAGCTGCTCTGTTTTAGATGCTTGCGAAGATACGAACTCATTTAAAGCTTCTCCAACAAAGCCGTACATTTTAGCTTTGAGATTCCCGGGCAGGTTAGTAACAATTCCGGTTCTGAATTCATCAATGTAACTTGTAAGACTAATCTCATCAACAGATTTTCCAATTACCTCTTCAAATTTCTCTGCGGTTGCGTTTATAATTTCAGAAACAGAAGGTTCTATTCCTTCCTGTTCAAATGAAAGATTGAAATGCAGCAGAAGCTCTTCAATATATTTTTTAAGAATCCTGTTAGTGCCTTCAAGCTTTGCTTTATCGCCTGCAATATCATTTGAAGCGTTGAGAGCAAGAATCTTAACTTTTGCATCAGAGAATAAAATTTTCTCCATCTCAATCAGGATTTCAATCATTATATTTTTCTCATCCGGGTCATCAAGTACATAGCTGTTCGGCTGGAAATCCATTTTGTTGCTTATGTACTTCAGGATTGTTGCTTTGCCGTACTTTGCAACCACAGTATTGAAATCAAGATTTTTAATTGCCGGTATATTTTTATAAATCTGCGGCAGCAGGTTCTCATAAATTTTTGTAAACGCTTTGCTCTGAATGAAACTCTTCAGGTCAGTACAGCTTCCAACGTTCTCATAAAATTCAAATACAGAATTATTAGAGCCGCGGATTGCGTTGATTGTAATACCCGAATCTTTTGGAAAAGCATGGTACAATGTTTGGATGTTACTTATAGTTAAACTGTTCTTACGGACTTTGTTCAGCTTTTTAATGACATTAAAATCTTCAAGTACTTTTGCTATAAATTCAGCATCTGAGGAAGTTTTGAATATCTCATCAAGAATATCTTCCGAGCGTTTTTCTTTATTTACCGGATTTGATTTTTCATTATAGAACAGCTTCCAGTACTTCAGCACAATGCGGAGCATGTTTTCAAATTCCTTCGCAAAGATCTCATAACTCTGTTCTGAACCTTCAATATAATCTCCGAGAGAGAATCTTAAAAAGCCTGTTATATAAGGCAACACAGAAATGCCTCTTTGTTCTGCAAGTTTCTTTGTAAACTTCTCAAGATCCTGATAAGAGAAGAAATCTTTTAACAGAATATTAAAGAGATAAGAA
>QZKB01000041.1 GCA_003599415.1 Ignavibacteriales bacterium
ACGGAGAGTTGGCAGAGTGGTTGAATGCGGCGGTCTTGAAAACCGTTAAGGATGCAAGTCCTTCCGGGGTTCGAATCCCTGACTCTCCGCTCCGAAAAATTAAGCCCAAATTGTGTTAAACAAATACACTTTTTGGGCTTTTTTGTTGCTAAATGATACAATTTAGACCATTAATACGACCTAAAAAATATGACATGGGCAGAAAATGGGCAGTTTAAATAGTAAAAATATTTATCTGTAAGTCTTTATTATTTAATGATATCGTTTAATATTTCTGCTTCATTATGCAGCATCTCAGATTTAACATGGGTATAAATTTGTGTCTCACGGATCGTTGAGTGACCAAGTAGCTTTGAAACGAGTTCAATGTTTACCCTGCGCTGTACCAAATGTGTAGCAAATGTATGACGGAATTTATGAATAAATGCATTCGATTCAATACCAGCGTTCTTTGCGATTGTCTTACAAACATGCAATAGTCTCTGTTCTCTTAATTTCATTCCCATCGGCGATGCAAATAAATATTGCGATAAATTTTCCTTTTTTTGAATTTCAGTAATCAAATCGAAAAGTCTTTGATTCATGGGAATAATCCGTTCAGAGTTCTCTGTCTTAGTTTTAAAATCGTTATCCGACTTAACAAATATCAAGCGTTTTTCTGAAGCAGATAATTTAGAAAAAGCGATTGATGAAAGTTTAGCAAAATCAGAAACGTTAAGGCAAAGCATTTGAAGGAAAGCTTGTGTAAAAAGTGCCGGATAAATTTTAACACTGTTTTTTCAGAAATTTAATGCCATTTTTTGAATAAAAAAATTTGTTTCTAAATAACCAAAAGAGCACAAAATATGCGGCGGGTAAATATATTTTTTGTTTTCTTTATTACAGTCCTTCTAAGTGAAATTAAACTTCCTCAAACCTGGGAACTGATCGGTGGTCCAACAGGAAGAACCCCCAACAGTGTTATTATTTTAGAGGATGGCAGAGTACTTTGCTCAACCGCTAAAGGGGTTTTCATTTCAGATGATTTGGGTGATACATGGCGAATAAGTAATTCTTCACAGAGATTTGATGGTGTATATACTTTGACAGAAAGAAAAAACAGCGAAGTAATTGCTGTTACCCATTTTGGCGTTATTAAATCAGTTGATAAAGGGGAAAACTGGTCAACCATTTCTAATATTTCTTATTTAAGGGATTATGGCT
Organism: Ignavibacteriales bacterium; assembly: GCA_003599415.1. Classification (GTDB taxonomy): domain Bacteria; phylum Bacteroidota; class Ignavibacteria; order Ignavibacteriales; family SURF-24; genus SURF-24. Next base: position 1,204 of record QZKB01000041.1, read on the forward strand.
CTGTTGTGAATGAATCACCTCTTGATTCCTCACTTTATTTTAGAATGGATCATTCTCTCTATAAAAGTACAGATGGAGGAAATACCTGGAATGTAATATGGGAGGGAGATATAATAGACGATTTTATAATAAATGAGTACGGATGGATGTACATAAGTGAAAGAGATAATAACATTTTAATAAGTAAAGATAATGGAAATACTTTTCTGCCTTTGCTTATTGGAACTGAGCTATCAAATAATCTTGCTAATAATTTATACTCCGACAAACACGGCGGATTATATTTTATGAAATTCCCATCGTCTTCAATCGTTCATTTTAGTAATGATAAACTGACTTATATAGAAAATGGTTGGACAAATATTCCTTTGGGTATAACCAAGAATGGTGACCTGATTTATAAATCGGGTAATTGCATTGATCTTTTTGAGTATTCAACAAAAGAATCACGCAATATTTCCTGCCCGTCATTTGTATTAGATCAGTTTGCAAAAAATGTAGCCACAAAAGGCGATATATGGATAGCAAACTTCAATTACCTTGGAATACATCGTTCAGACAATAGTGGAATTACATGGAAAAGTATAAACAAAGGATTAGGTTTTACTGAAAGTACAGCAATGGAAGTAACAGCCAAAGGAAAGTTTATTGTAAGTGCTTTTAGCGGAGCCTTCTGGGGAAATTTATATTCTTCAACTGATGATGGGCTGACGTGGATTCAAAAGAATCCACCATTAAACCCGGTATTTTACGATATTGATAAACTTGCTGACGGGAAACTTGTGGCTACTGGTTCATATGGCATCTTTACGGCTGATAAAGATGGAATAACATGGAGCCAAAGAAGGAATGCCGATATAGCTTCCGATATTTTTGTAAGTAAAAAAGGTATAGCTTATACCGGAACAAGATCCGAGGGGTTATTGATAACAAGAGATAATGGAATTAATTGGGAAACACCAAATGGACTTGGTACTACATATTTTAGCTCGTTCGGTGAATCGTCAAGCGGAAGAATATTTGCCAGCCCTACTTATGAAATGGAAGGTATTTACTATTCCGATGATGATGGAATAACATGGACACATATCAAACCTTTCTCTTTCAATGGTGTATATGATTTTATAACTAAGGGAGATTCAATATATGCTGCAACACCAGGAGGCGTGTATAAGAGTGTAGATAATGGCATCAATTGGATAAACCTAAACTATCAGTCAATTAAAAAATTTGAATTGGCTCCGAACAGAGATATCGTTGCAATAACTTTTTCCAATGGTATTAATATTAGCACTGATAATGGGAAAAACTGGATTGTTTTGGGAGATGGATTAAAAGATCTAGAAATCAGAGATGTATGCTTTGATGATAACAACCGTCTTTATGCATTAACAGATTCAGGATTATACCGGAATGAATATTATTTACATCCATTTATTATTAAACCTAACTATGGAGCAGAAAAACTACTTCCATCTGTCTTTGAATGGAATAAGGTCCCATCTGCTAATAGTTATCAACTGGAATTGTATAGTGACAGTTTACTGAATAATTTAATTCAAAGTGTAACCGTAACTAAAAATTCTGTACGAATTAATTCGTTACTGACTAATACAACATACTACTGGCGTGTAAAAGCTAACTCAACAATTTTTAATAGTCTGTATTCGAACATAGGGAAATTTACAACCGCCCCACCGTTTTCCATGACACAAAATTATCCAAATCCATTCAATGCAGGAACGACAATAGAATATTATGTTCCGTATAGCTCTAGAATAAAAATAATGATATATAATATTCTGGGAGAAGCAATAGCAACATTAGTTGATGATGAATTTTCTGAAGGGAAGCATATATATAACTGGGACGCTTCAGATTTATCTTCCGGAATATATTTTATTAAGATTGAAGGCGAGGAATTCAGGCAGATAAAGAAGGCATCACTTATTAAATAGTGAACAGACTTTTTAATTGAACACACCAAGAATGTTGAACAAGTCCTGTTACTTACACTTAACTTAATTTCTTTAATAATGAATTAATAATTTCAATTGAGAGTTAAATTAAATAAATAGTATTTTGCCAATACTAAAAATTTATTTTCTTAAAATGCCGGTTTAATTTTACTTTGCGGTTATTCAATATTGTTTGATTGATATTACAACAACAGCAACAATTAGTTCTACGGGCATGGACTTATTGCAATACTTTAAGAGATGACGGAGTTAGCTACGGAGATTATGTAGAGCAGCTTACCTATCTTCTCTTTCTTAAAATGGCAGATGAGTATTCCAAACCACCATATAACAGGAATATACAAATTCCCAAAAAGTTAAACTGGGAAAGTCTTAAAGGTATAAGTGGGGAAGAGCTTGAGGCTCAGTACATCAAAATCCTGAATGAGCTAGGTAAAGAAAAAGGAATGATAGGAGAAATCTTTTTTAAAGCTCAGAATAAAATACAGGATCCGGCAAAGCTTTACAAACTAATTCAAATGATTGATGATGATAACTGGGTTATACTTGGCGCAGATGTTAAAGGTGATATTTATGAAGTCTGCTTGAGAAAAATGCCGAAGATACTAAATCGGGTGCAGGACAATATTTTACTCCAAGAGCTCTCATCAAAGCAATGGTTGAATGTGTAAAGCCTGAACCAGGCAGGTCAATTGCAGATCCCGCCTGCGGAACCGGCGGAATCTTTCTTGCTTCATATGATTTTATCTCAGGCAACTATAAACTGGATAAGGATCAGAAAGAGTTTCTTAAGTTCAAAACTTTCAGCGGCTGTGAAATTGTACCGAACACTGCAAGATTATGTTTAATGAATTTATATCTTCATAACATTGGCGACTTAAACAGCGAACCACCGGTTGAACTTGCAGATAGTTTGCTCGCTTCGCCAAAAGGAAAATTTGATTACGTTTTAACCAATCCACCATTTGGAAAAAAGAGCAGCTTTACCATTACCAATGAAGATGGAACACAAAGCAAAGAAACTCTTACTTATGAAAGACAGGACTTATGGACAACAACATCAAACAAACAATTAAATTTTATTCAGAATGTTCGATCAATTTTTAAAGCAGATGGTAGAGCTGCGGTAGTTGTTCCTGATAATGTTTTATTTGAAGGTGGCGCCGGAGAAACTGTAAGAAAAAAATTACTTGAAACAACTGACCTGCATACAATTTTAAGACTGCCAACCGGAATATTTTATGCACAAGGGGTTAAAGCAAATGTAATTTTCTTTGATAACAAGCCGGCATCAAAAACTCCCTGGACCAAAGAAGTATGGATTTACGATCTCCGCACCAATATACACTTTACGCTGAAGACACGGCAAATGAAGTACGAAGACTTGAGGGATTTTGTTGAAAGTTACAATCCAGCTAACAGGTTCAGGAGAAAAGAAACTGATCGCTTCAAGAAATTTACAAATGATGATATAATTGCAAGAGACAAGACCAATCTTGACATATTCTGGTTAAAGGATGAAAGTCTTGGAGATATGGACAATCTACCAGATCCTGATTTAATAGCATTGGAAATAGATGAGAATATAGAAGCAGGATTAGAGAGCTTTAAGGAAATAATTGCATCACTGAATGTTAAGGATGAAAAAGTATAATTACTCGACATAATCCAAAAGGATACTAGCGAGATTCTTCCTACCTTATAAAAAGTCTGAAACAGCAGTTACCGATATAATATTAAACTTCTAATATTAAAAGAATCGACTAACAGTTTAAGATTCAGAATATTAATCGGCAACTAAAAATTAACCGAACAGTAAGATGATTCAATTTATTTTGAAGCTATCGTAAATTCACTTAAAGAGAGAGAACAAGCTGGATAGTGTGTTTGCGAAAAGGAATTGTAGTTTTAGAACCAGAAGAATTGAAGAAGAATGTGCTTATTATTGCGAAGGGAGTTTTTGAAAATTATTGACCTGCTTTTTTTAACTATTGAAAAAAAACTGGAGTATAAAATGAATCAGGAGGATATGTTTCTTAAACGTGAATTCACTGCTTACTTTTCAGTTAATGATTTGAAAATAGAAAAACGTGAATATGCAAATGATTCTGACCTAAATGGAATTTATCTTAAAGGGAAAAGAGTTATCCCAGATATTTCTTATTATCTGCTTAAAGGGAATGAATTAAACGAATTACCAGAGAATATGGAATTACAATTAGATAGAGCCTCCTGGAAAGAAGAATTTGTATCAAGAGAACAGATTTGGAAAGAAGACCCAAATGCTAAAATTATCGATGAGAGATTAGAGAAGATAAAGAATAATTCTTGATAATTAAATTGATGGGCAGAGTTTGGGCACGACCTGATAAAAAGAATCTAATTTGGTATGAAATCGCAATATTTTACTATTGTAACAAATCCTTGATTTCCTTTACCGAAAAAAAAGCCCGATTACAGAAAAAATTAACTGTTTTCGAGCTTTTTTTGGAGGAGTTAGGAGTGACTTATTGGAAATTATATTTAAATAAAACTCATTTCTTTCATTTTGTCTTTGCCTGGTAAATCAATGAGATAAATTTACCCCGTAAATCTTCAAAGCTATTAGGAGCTTTTTGCAATACTAATTGCGCAATTATTTTTTCTTTAGGGTCAATCCAATATAAAGAACCAAAAGTACCACCCCATCCATACGAACCTTCAGATAGGGGAACTATAGTACTGCCAATCGACGAGATAATTTCAAATCCTAATCCGAATTTATCGCAGACATCTGCGGTGTATAAACCAGGAATTGTCAAATCACCAATCTGGTTTGTTCTCATAAGCCGCACTGTACTTTTAGCAAGTAACCTTTTCCCGTTATATTCTCCTTCATTAAGAAGCATTTGCATAAACACGGCATAATCGTATGCGGTTGAAGCAAGTCCACCGCCGCCTGCAAAATAGGTCCCATCGGATACCGGATAATCAGGATTAAAACCATCAGACTTTTTTATTTTAACCAGGTGTTTCTGTTGGTCTTCACTATAGAGAATTGCCAGCCTTTTATATTTTTCCTTCGGCAGGTAGAAGTATGTATCGCTCATTCCAAGCGGATCAAAAATATTCTTTCTCAGGAATTGATCGAGATTCATTCCGGATACTACTTCCACAAGATAACCGAGAACATCAACGCTTAATCCGTAGGTCCAATTTTCACCCGGTTGATGGCCTAAAGGAACAGAACCAAGAATTTTCATTTGGTCTTTTAAAACAGTTTTATCCGTACTGATTGCTCCAACAACATTGAATTTATTATATAGGTAATTCATTCCTTTACTTCCAATCATTGGATACCCAATACCTGAAGTATGTGTAAGAAGATCCCTAATTGTTACCGGGCGCTTTGCATCAATAGTTGTATAAGTTGAATCTTCCTCGTTAAACTTATCCAGCACCTTTTGATTCTTATACTCCGGCAGGTATTTGGACACAGGATCATCCAGCAGAAATTTTCCCTGTTCATACAGCATCATTACTGCAACACTCGTTATAGCTTTTGTTTGAGATGCTATTCTGAAAATAACATTTTTTTCCAAAGGTGTTTTCAGTTCGATATCATTATAGCCAAACGCTTTATAATAGACTATTTTACCGTTTCTTGCCACAAGGCTGACGGCACCGTTACACCATTGATTATCAACATATTCTTTGAATACATTGTCAAGTCTTGTTAACCTTTCTGAGGAAAAGCCTTGTGCTCCCGGAGAAGAAAACTGAAGCAGACCACCTACTGATTTTTTCTGTGCTTCAATTTCAGCAGCTAGCAAAAGCAAAGACAACAAAAAGAAAATTATTTTCTTCAAATTACACCTTCGGCTTTTCAAATTGAATTAACAAATTTTTACCACTTCGACTTTTATTAATTTACCCAGCTTTTCTATTTTGGAATAGATGTGACCGACTCCAATTGCGCAATGATGAGATGGTCCCTGCCTGCTCCATTCATTAATAAACTGCTTTATTGAAACAGGAAATTTATAACGGCTCATCGTGTTGCCAACTTCAAGAATAGGTCCCGGAACAGATTCACCCTCGGCAACAATCATTTTCAATTTGCCATCAGGTTTTTGAACTACCGCAAGTATAGAAATTTTACCATGTTTAATTTTCATTTCAACTGATAATCCCTTACCTGGTTTTCCATGATAAACACCGAGCGGTTTAAGTTTGGGTTTACCTTCTGCAATAGCAAGATGCCCTGGACCGTCGTGTCCCATCAAAAGAATATCATCATTAAAATCCATTCCGTTGAATTCCGAGAAGGAACCGCCGCTTCCAAACGAATCCATAATTTTCATTGCCTGAACATTTTTAACTTCCATTTCACCTGCAACCGGAACATTATGAGCGGTTAATATTGAATTGCCTGTAATAACCGAAGTAATAATATCCTGGTAATCGTTTCCTTCAACACCTTCATAATAATATGCAAGTGATCCAATTCGTTTTTCGGCAATTAATTTATCAAGGGCAACGGATGTTTTGGCCGCCCTTAGAATTTCATCTTTTTTGCATTCAGGTGAAACATCATACTCTTCAAAAATCTGCTGTAGTTTTTTAGTTATTTCATCATCCGTTACACTATCTCTGCAAGCTTTAAGCTGGCACATTTCAAGCAACTCGATATGTGAACCAAATGTTACTGCCTGCAATGTAAGATCAGTATAAACATCAAGCATACCGCAATAATAGTGACCAAGAACTCCCAACCTATTTCTACTCATGATGTCCGCTACACGCATTGCTTCAATCCATTCATCAATTTCTTTCCATGCATCTGCATCATCCAATGTCCCGGTAATCTGATGAAACTGTATGCCCGCACGATTGAATACGCTTGCAATTTCAGGTACAGGACAAGCCTGGCAGTATGCAAGCCATTCACCTGTCATTACAGCCCTGTCACCAAGGTTATTAAACCATTTATAATCAATTGCTTTATCCGGTTGAAGATTTAAAATAATCACGGGGACATTTACTTTTTGCACAACAGGTAAAACAGTAGATGATAGTGCATAGGTTGAGATATACAGGAAAATTATTGAAACATTTTTTTCTCTGAACATATCGGCAGCCAAACGAGCTTTTTCAACAGTATCAACCATTTTAGCATCAATAACCTCAACATCTTCTTTACTCAATCTATTAGAAATATTTTTTCTGTATCCATCCAGCCTATCGAACAAACTGGGAAATTGATCCCAGTAAGTTTTTAATCCGATTGAGAACAAACCTATTTTTATTTTAGATGAATTCATAATTCTAATTCTCTTCTTAGTTAATTCATTTTTAGTAATTAAAAACTATTCACAGATGTAAATCCATCTTCCTGAAAGTTCGGGTTTTGCATTAAGTATAAGATTGCCATTCTTCATTTTACCATTAACATTTTCAATATAGCTAATCCGTTCATAATCCACTTTGGCAAATTTTATTTTCTCTTTTGAAATATTTGAAGGAATACTAATTTCACCATCAGCATCAATCCAGATTTTTAACAACGCTTTATAATTTACCTTTTCCTGTTCAGTAGGATTCGTCCAGCAAATCATGTTTTGTTTTTTATCGCTTAGCTTATAAAGTTTATTATCGATTTTCACTTTATCGCAATTATGTCCTTCAAAAGAAATAAGTTCTCCTTTTGCATTTAGATTGAAAGAGCAAATCTGTTTACCTGTAAAATCTATTTTGTGTCCGTTCACTTTGAAATCAACAAGATTTATTTCATCTGAAGGCATTGGATTGTTTTTTAGAACCTCTGCATCTGCAGCATCATCACGGGAGAAACCATCCGCCCATCCTTCCCTGTGTGTACGGTAATGTTTAACTATTACAGTTGAGTGGTTAGGAAAACGTGTTGTTAAATACTCTGAATTTCTCGAAACGTATTCGGTATTATCATTTACTTTGGGAAATTTTCCTGTTGAAGGATAAGCACCGACTGAATTAAGAATATCAAACATAGTTCTTGTCTCGTATCCAAGACTTTGTGATTGATCATCCCGTGGACGGAATCCAAAGAAATAAGCATCACCTTTTCCATTAATTTTCTTTGCACCGATTGACAATCCATCTACTTCCGCTGCAAGTTTAGAGCCATCTAAGAGTTTAACAGGATAAATTTTATCAACAAGAAAATCAGTTAAAATCGTTTGCTTTGGAATATCTTTAAAATCATTTTTGAATATTACTTCTTTGCCTGCTGCAATTTGCCCAAAGAAAACTGAAGGAGTATATTCAACACCGAAGAGTTTTTCCCATTTGCCTAGGCAATTGTTTTCTTTGCTATCTAAAAGCGGAGGAGTTCCGAACCAGATTAATTTTCCACCTGCATTATTAAACTTGTCCATAAATTCCAGGAGTCCATCGGCAGGTACAACTTCAAACAGTGCAACCAAGGTCGAAAATTTTCTCCCTGCAATTTCAATTTTTCCGTCGGCTGAAATTTTACCAACCTCCAAAAGTTTTTCGGCAGTTATATAATTGCTATATGCGTACTGTGTCATCCAGCTTCCAAAACGTTCTTCGGCAGCTACTAAATTCATAGGATAGAGAATAAGTACATCAACATCTCGGTGAACGTGTTCCGTTATTGCATCTATGGTTGGAGTTGCAGCCGCACCAAAAGCACTGTTAATTGAGTATTTCCATTTCTCGGCTATCCTTGGCATTCCCCAGAATGCCGCATAAGCATTGGGATATTTATTAATAATTCCAATTGAAGCGGCTAATGCTGCACCATAGTAGTTTCTATCTGCCCAGCCGCATTCAGCAAAATCATTTCCTGTTGGCTGAAGGTATTCACCCCATTTGAAATAATCGTAGCAAGCTGCTGCCGCCTGTTGAACTGTATTCGACCACAGAAAGTTAGAAGTATATTCATAAAGATAAGCCTGCTTCTGGAGCTCTTCTGTTTCAACTAAATCTATTGTCGGACTTTCTGCCCAGGAAGCATGAGCCAAAGTTGGCAATTCACATTTGAACAATCCATCGGCAAAATCTTTTGCAGTTTTAAACAAGTCGACCACCTGGTTATTTAACATCTTATAATACCGATCTCTGAATAAGATTGTTTTTGCAATATCTTCAGGTTTATCTCCCATAACATATTGTGAATTCAAAATCGCCTTTGGTGTACGGTCAAAACTTTTTGGCCCATACATAAAGTATAATATATACTTATCCATATCACGATACTGAGAACCATATTTTTCAGCATAAGTTTTTGCAAAATTGTCTGTCATAAATCTGTTGCCGAACTGACCGTTTTCATGATGATTGTGATAATTCCAGTCCTGCTGAATATGCATTTCATCAGAATAAAGGCTTACGAGATTAATTCCCTGATCCGAATATTTCTTTAGAACATTTTTAAGGAAAGGTAACGCATTGGGACTAAAGTAATCCATCTCCGGGGTTTCATATTCAAGCATTACAAAAACGCGGTCATATCCTTTCAAGACTTCGCAACCTTCACTGTAAATGCTTACACGACTAATTGGAACAGATACGTCATGCTTTAAACTTGTTGGTATCCACTTTGGAACAACAGTGGTATCAGGCCATTCTTCAATCTTTACATTATTTTTTATTTCAATAATATCTTCCGGCAGAACAACAGAATATTTACCATCATCAATTTCTTTTTCCTTAAATGCATATACCTTAAATCCTTTTAGCTTTAATGCAAACTTGCCTTTGTTATTAGTCCAGTAATGTTCGCGCCATAACTGAACTTCGAATTTTCCAGTCTTGGGCTCACGTAATCCTACAGCATAACGCAGCCATCGGCCATACTCACCTGTTTCCTTTGCAAAAGCGGGACCGATCTCAAGAGGGCTTAGAAGACTCAATCCAATTCCAAGTCCATATTTAGCTGCAAAATCGCTAACTGATTTTAACTTCTTTATGTATTCATCCATAACAGGAGTAAGCTTACGCTCTGTTCCCGCCTGATTTCTATATTGCCTGAAAAACTCGTCAAATGCTATTGTTAAAACTTTTTCATTCCTCGATTTTGCTGCTTCACAAACTTCACGCAAGCTTGAAATATTTTTTTCAAATCCCATTGATATATCTAATTTTTTGTCAGGATCTTGCAACTCCTGAAGCTGTTGATCGCTTGTTAATATAATTATCGATTGTGCATAATTCCTGTTTTGAACTATTATCAGCAAAACACTTACGAACAAAATGAAAGTTTTAGTTCTCATTAATATCTCCAAGAAAAAATATTATGAATTAAGGATTAATTATTTCTTTTGCCATTTTTATATTTCTTAAGTAGCTCGCCAGGATCGTTCTTCATCAGGTAAATTATACCATACCAATGTCGTTCCCTCCCCGGTTCAATTGTAAACTGAATTGACGGACCTGCATGAATACAGGGATTAAGAGAATTATAAATAATGAAACTGACTTCACCCGGCCATGAAACTGCAACAAGATGTTTTTTATCCCGGCTTTCACGAAGGATTATATCCTCATCACTCTCTTCATTTGTCCGCCACCAGGTTCCAATATCTTCTCCCGGACCAAGAATTTTTGTTTTACCTACCGCCTGCATATTTGTAAAACCTTTCCTGGGAATTACAAGTTGTGCATCTCTTCCTTTATTAGCAGCAGTTGGGGTTGTTTTATCCAAACCAATACATTTGTTACCAGCCCAGATAAATACATCGGAAGTTGTTTTCAGTTTATTAAAATCATCAGATTTATCCAGCATAAGACATATTTGAGGACTAATATTTTTTATTATTTTATCTGAATGATTCTTAACGAAAAATTCCAGGTTTACTTCATCAGATTTCGGATTTACATATCCTCCAAATTCAATTCCTTCCGGTGTTGTATAAGAATAGGAAATTTCTCCGCCGGTTTGGTTAATAGTCCAGTCAGGATATTTTTCCATCTTGAAATGTGCAAGCATATCCGGGCGGTAATGATCAATAAAGTACATTCCATCGTCCCCATCAACGGTTTCAGGATAGCGCATTTCAATGTACCCGTTCATCCAGGGAGCAGTAATTCTAAAACCTATTGGTCCAAATTCGCCAGCAGGTTTGTCAAGTGGAGTTATTTTTAATTCCGGATTCTGTGCGGAAATAAAATTGCTAAGCAGACTTAACAGAAGAATAAAAAGAACTTTTTGTACTGAAGGTTTCATCATTTGCATTTCCTTATCAAAAAACTTTTAGAATCTAACTGAATTGCAAAAAGAAATTAATTTTCCCTTTGACCGTTCTTGTAACGTTTCATTAACTCTGCGGGATCATTTTTAAGAAGATAAATTGTTCCGTACCAGTGACGTTCTCTTTTCGGCTCAATTGTATATTGAATTGAAGGACCGGCATGTATGCAGGGATTAAGTGAATTATAAATCAGATAACTTACATTTCCCGGAAAAGAAATTGCAACCAGATGTTTTTTATCGCGGCTTTCTTTATAAATAATATCTTCATCGCTTTCCTGATTCATCATCCACCATACAAACATTGGTTTTCCTGTACTATCTTTAACGTAGTTGGACATAAACACATCCTGTCCCAATCCGTTGTATTTTGTCCTGCCAACTCCTTCAAGGTTATCAAATCCTTTTCTTACAATTATCATAAGCGGGTCTCTATCTTTTTCTTTAGCCGTTGGAGTAAGCTGATCAAGACAAGTACGTTTCCCATTTGACCAGATATAAACATCTGATGCCGTTTTGGTTAAATTAAAATCGTTTGAATAAGTTAGCTTTAAACACAACTGCGGATTTACATCAACCAGTGGTTTATCTGTATGGTTCTTTATAAAAAACTCCATGCGGACTTCATCCGAAGTTGGATTCACAACTCCGCCAAATTCAATTCCCTCAGCAGTTGTATATGAATAAGAAATTGTCCCCGATTTTTCATCACGTTTCCATTCCGGATATTTCCCCATTTTAGAAAGAGCCTGCATATCCGGCCGGAAATGATCTATGAAATACATTCCGTCTTTTCCGTCCACAGTTTCCGGGTAACGCATTTCTATACTTCCATCCATCCAGGGTATAAATATTTTAAATCCGATTGGACCAAATTCTCCCTGCGGCGGATCAAGCGGAACAAGTTTTATTTTATTTGAATCGGGATTTAAAGTAAATGAACACGAAAATAAAACTATCGTTATTCCAATTAAAATTATATTAATTGATTTTCTCATTTCAGATTTTCTCCAGGTACAAAAACTATTATAAATATATTTTGAATTCGATCCGAATGATTATTAAAAGGTTAAAGTCTAATTGCCTTTCTCAATTTAATATCACGTGAGGAATTCCCTATTTCTATATTAAACTCACCGGACACAATTATCCATTTCTTCTTTTCTTCTGAATAAAATGAAAATGATTTTTCATTTAAATACATGGTTACTGATGTAGATTCACCCGGATTAAGAAATACTTTGCTGAATCCTTTTAATTCCCGGACAGGTCTTTCTTCTGAACAGCTTTGCTGCCCAACATAAAGTTGTGCAACTTCAGCTCCGGCAGTTTTGCCCGTATTGGTAACTGTAAAACTTACTTCTATGTTATACTTGTCTTCTTTTTTTATGGAAAGATTGCTAAAAGAAAAAGTTGTATAGCTTAGTCCAAATCCAAATGGAAATTGTGGTTCATTGTTTTTTTTATCGAACAGGCGATAGCCAAAACCGCACACAGTAGTTTCAAAATCTGGTTGTACAACATTTACTTCTAATTGATCTGTAGTTACCGGATAAGTAACTGGTAGTTTTCCGCCTGGATTTATTTTACCAAATAAAACATCTGATATCGGAAGGCCACCTTCCTGCCCGGGATAAAAAACTTCAAGCAATGAAGAAATTTGATTTATCCATTTTCCCATTTCAACACCGCCTGCAGAACATAAAACAACTACAGTATTAGGATTTGCTTTTGCTACAGCTTTTATTAATTCATCCTGGTAACCGGGAAGGTTGTAAGTCTCGTTATCATTTGCTTCTCCCTGCAAAGGTATTTGCGGAACACCGGCAACAACAATGGCAACATCTTGTTGCTTTGCAATTGATACCGCATCCTCAATCATCTTAAGTTGATTCTCATCCGGCTCAGCGTATCCAAATTTAATAAAGCCAGAAAGCGTTCTCTGATTATCGAAAATGCTGCTGTACTCAATTTGTAATTTGTATTTTCTTCCTTCTTCCATTTCAATCCAGCATTGCCTGTTTTTCCCTTCAATCCAGGCTTCCTGCCATTGATCAAATATTATTTTTTCGTCAATAAAAAATCTTACGCCACTGTTTGAAGAAATTACGAAATAATATTTGCCTGTTTTATTCGGAATAAAATCTCCCGTCCAGCGTACACTCAAATTCTTGTTATCTATTTTCACTTCTTCTTTTTCATTGCCGGACATAATTTCCTGAATGCTGTTGCAGCTTTCATAAAAAATTTTATCGTAAGCGAAATTGTTTCCAGTTACTATCTTTTTAATTTCATCTTCAGATAGAGCTTTTGAATACAAACTTATTTCATCAATTGTACAACTTGCATTTTTATCTGCATCCGGATTTCCGCCAAGGTACAATGGTCCACCTGAAATTGGGAAAGCAAATTCTACTTCACCTTTTTTCTCTCCATCGTAATAAAGTTCTAAACTACCGTTCCGTCTCATAAGAATAATATTAGTCCATTCATTCACGGGAAGCACAGCTTCAATCTTTTTACTTGCCTGTTTTTCAATCATATAAATATTAAAGCCGGAAGAGGTGAAATCAAGATTTAGTACACCCCAGATATACGAAGAAAATATCGGGGCAACTTTATCATTCTTTTCATCAAGCTTAACCCAAAACGAGAGAGCAAAATCCTGATCCTTTTCATAACCATTGAATGTCCCTATTTTAAGGTATGAGTTGCCATCAAATTTTAAAGCTTTATTTGAAATTCCATCAGCTTGTTCCGCGCTTCCTGTTTCTTTAAAAGAAGATTTCCTAATTGAATTTTCATTCCTTATGATGACTGGCTCTCCTTCGCAATTCAGATTAGCGAAATATTCTGCTTTACAAGGAAATTCAGAAAGCAATTTCAGGTTCTCATCAAAAAGAGCTTTACAACCTTCTGCATAAGCAACATTATTGCCGGGCTGCTCTTCAAGAGATTTACGCACTGAAATTTTCCGCTCAGGAAAAACAGTACTGCTTCCCTGGTTACCAATCAACAAGTCACTATCGGCAAACGGACCAATTAAAGCTACAGTTTGTGATTCTTTTAAAGGAAGAAGACTGCCGGAATTTTTTAGAAGCACAATACTGTTTGAAGAAACATCGGCGGCAAGTTTTCTTTGTTCATCAACGTTGTAAACATCTTTGTAATTATTTTTATCCGGATTATAAAGTTGCGGATCAAATTTCCTTTCCAGGATGTGCCGGACGCGCACATCTAATAAACTTTCCGAAAGCATACCTTCCTTAATTGCTTCTTCAATATTATTGTTGGTAAAGAATGTAGAACCCGGATACTCAACATTTGAACCAGCCGTTAAAGCTGCCGATGAGTTTTCCATATACGCATCCCAGTCTGAAATTATATAGCCGGAAAAACTCCATTCGTTAAACAAGATATTCAGGATATGAGCATTTGCGGACATAAAATTATTATTCACGCTGTTGTAAGCTGTCATTAAAGATTTCGATTTTCCCTCTTCAACAGCTAATTGAAAAGCAGGCAAATAAATTTCACGCAATACTCGCTCGCCAACATTTTCGTTTACCCTAAATCTTCCGGTCTCAAAAGAATTGCATGCAAAATGTTTTGGTGTTGCAATACATCCTTCACTTTGTATTCCCTTAATTTCAGCAGCTGCAATTTTTCCGGATAAAAAAGGATCTTCGCCCAAATACTCGGCATTACGCCCGGCAAGCGGATGCTTAATAATATTTAATGCCGGCGCCAGCAATTGATTTGTCTTGTGATGAATTAAAGTTTTCCCGAATGCTTTACCAACTTTATAAGCTAAAGCTGTATCCCAGCTTGCAGCTATTGATAATGGAACCGGGTAACAAACTTCTGTTGTAGTATCGTGAATTCCGCGCGGGCCATCAAGAGCAACAAACCGGGGAATATTAAAGCGGTTATTTTTCTTATCATCGTCTGAAATATTTACCTGCCTGTTATAATTCAACTGATCAATTTTTTCTGAAAGAGTCATGTGCTCCATCAACCAATCAACTTTTTGGCAAACGCTCCATTTGTCAAATTCAGGCGGAAGAGACTCTGCGGTTAAAGTTTTATTTTCAGTGGAATCCGGACTTGCTTTTTTATTTAAGGTTACAGCAAAAGAAGTATTTGCAAATAAGACAGCAAGAAGAAGAATTTTTAATTTCATTATTTATTTTTTATTCAAGTGGAATATCAATGGGACCGAAAGCCGGAACAGGATTATCTAATGAATCTGTAATATTCATGTAAGGATTAACTCCATCTCCGCAAATAAGTGTGGCCGGTTGATTGGGAACACCAGATAAATAGATATTTATTCCGGCATCATCGTTCGGATCAAATTCAACTTTCGAGACAACATATTCAATTCTTGCTTCACCATTAATACGAAGCGAAAACTGAGACGGTCTGCAGCAAGCTGATAACCGTCCGCAAACACCACTATAGTGTAAATGAAGATAGTTCGAACTGGATTTTTCATCTTTACACATTTTAATTGATTCAAGTGAAATTTGTTTTGCATGACCTGGCTGGTTATAAACATAAGTCAAAGCAATTTCAGCCAACCGTTTGCCAAGCCTTTTTTGTCCGTCAGTAGAAATATGTGCACAGTCATCAAGTGGTAAATCAATACCGCTTGTCATATAAACATTCTTTGATTCGGCAGTAACTTTGCGTTGTATTTCACGCAGTTCTTCCCACGTTTTGTCCATTGCGGGATTCACTGTTATAAACCTTCCTGCTTGAATTAGAATAACAGGCAGATCCGGTTTTCCAACATCTTTTCGGACAGATTCTATCAGGCGGAGCAAATCCTTTTCATAATTTCCTGTTTTTAACATCATTGCTTCAGATTCACCCTGAGACCAGATAAAGCCTTTTATTTTTTCTTTGTTAACAGAATTTATTTTATTCAGCATTGCACCGTAAAGAGAATTATTTCCTTCTGTTCTTTTCTCGGGATACCACATTTCCATCTTGGAACCGCCAAGCGCACACGGAATTAACGCAACAGGTCTGCCAGTTTGTTCCAAAATGTGCATAGCAAAATAAAGTCCCGGTCCAACTCCGCCAACAGGATTTGTTTTACTTAATTGTGCAAGCATCTGGAACTGTGCGTGAGCTTTATCCCAGTCTTTCATAGAATCGGGCAAAAGTTCAAAAAAATCTTTTTCAAAGGCTTGAGCGGTTGCTTCAAAAATTCTATGAAGAGGATTTTTTGCAACCATCCAATTGCCATCCATGTTAAGCATCCAGATATTCGGATTTGAAGTTGTATCCGGTGTACGCCCTGCCCCTGCCATTTGGGACTGACCAGCCAATATCCATATATCTGCATCAATGGGGCAGGGATTTTTTTTAACATCCGGCTGACAAAAACACTCAGCATTAAAAACAGTTATTAGAAAAGATAAAAGTAACAAATAAATATTTTTTCTCAGAAATAACATTCCAACCTCGAGGTTTTTGTTTTATTTAATTTAAACATATGAAAAAGAAAAGAAGTGAACGAAAGGGATCCTGCCTAATTTGATTAAAAGAAATTTTTAGCTTGCTCTTTTACTTAAAACATCAGTCTCATATTTCTGTATTTCGGCAATATAATCTTCGCCAACCGGAACATTATTATTCAGGCAATAATAATCATATACAGCACCAAGGGGTTTATTCTTTAGCAATTCAAGGAAAGCAAGGCGTTCAAAATTCTTTCCGTCTTCTTCGAACTTAATTAATTTTTCTGTCGGTTCAAGTAATGCAAAAAGGAATGCAAGCTGAGTAGCACGAACACCAATAACATAAGCACCGATTCTGTTTATACTTCCGTCAAAATAATCAAGACCGACATTCACTTTATCAATTGCGTTGCAGCGGACAATTTCCTGCGTAATTAACTGAAGTTCATCATTAAAGATTACAACATGATCGCTATCCCAACGGACGCCGCGGCTTACATGCAGGAGTAAACCATCAACAAACTGAAGCATTGAAGAAATTTTATCTCCAATCTGTTCTGTTGGATGAAAATGCCCGCTATCCAGGCAAAGCAGTTTGTTGTTTTTAACAGCGTATCCCATATAAAATTCATGGGAACCAACAACCATTGATTCCGAACCTATTCCGAAAAGTTTGCTTTCTACAGAATCTTTTAAATATTCTTTTGGATACTCTACGGCGAAAATTTCATCAAGTGATTTTTTCAATATTTCACGATGTGTATTCCTATCAACAGGAATATCTTTGGAGCCATCAGGAATCCAGATATTATTTACTGATGGAGTACCAAGTTGCTTACCCATCTCCGCAGCAATTTTTCTTGTACGTTTTACGTGTTCCACCCAAAACTTACGGCGCATTTCATTCTTGCTTGAAAGTGTAAAACCATCATCAGCATAAGGATGAGAAAAACATGTTGGATTGAAATCAATTCCTATCCCTAATTTTTTTGCCCAGTCAATCCAGCTTTGAAAATGTTTTACTTCAATTTTATCTCTGTCAACTTTCTCTCCTTTAAAATCTCCGTAAATAGCGTGCAGGTTAATCCGTTGTTTACCGGGAAGCAGGTTAATTACCTTTTCAATATCAGAACGAAGCTGTTCAATTGTTTTTGCTTTTCCAGGATAATTACCGGTAACCTGTATGCCGCCTCCGCCAAGTTCGGCATCAGGAGTTTCAAATCCGGCTACATCATCTGCCTGCCAGCAGTGAAGGCTGATATTAATTTTCTCCAGTTTTTTCAGTGCATCTTCGGTATCAATTCCCAATGCTGCATACTGTTTCTTTGCGTTTTGATACAAGTTTATTACAGTTTCTTTTTCAACCATTATAAGTAGCTCCTTAGTGAAAATTTATATTTACAATTTTATTACGAAAGTTGAGAGAACAAGAATTACCAAACCAAGAGTTAAAACAGATACTGTTTTAGCTCCGGCATTTTTCCATTCATTTAAAAGCATTCCCCATATATTACTGAACAGTATGTTTAATGCCATTAGTATACTCCAACCGAACACTATCATACCAACCGGTAATTTGCTTTGTCCCATCCCAAAAAAGAAAAATTGAAGATACCAGAGTGTCCCACCTAACAAACAAAACAACAAATTATTAATAAGAATATTGGAAGGAACAGATACATAATCTTTAAGTGTTTTGTTCTTGATGTTCAAATAAAAACAATAAACGAAATTAGTAAGAAAGCCGCCGAACATTACGAAGATGTAAACCGGATTGGAAACAAAGAGAGGATGAGTTCCAAAACTTTGAGCGGTTTCTTTGATCTTATTACCGGCATCGATAACTCCGGATATTCCAGTTAAGCCCAGGCTGAAGCAGGCACTCATTACACCTGCAAGTATAGCAATGAGCAATCCTTTCTTTAATGCAAATTCACTTATTGCTTTTTTCTTATCTTCATCCGACATACTTTTAGAGCGTAACACACCGGCATATCCGACAACTGCTATTCCGGCCACACAGATGGATACACCTGAGACTATCATAATTCCTTCGTGAGTGTTGAAGAGGTTTGCACCTTCAATAATTGGTGCTGCAAGCGTACCGAAAGCCGCACAAAATCCAAGGGCAATAGATTGTCCCATTGCAACACCAAGGAAGCGCATACTTAATCCAAATGTTAATCCTCCAACTCCCCAAAGCGCTCCAAATAATATAGTATTTAGAATTGCTTGTAAAGGAGAATTGCTAATTATCGCACCCAGATTCGGGACAGTAAAATATGCAAAAATCCATGGGGCAATAATCCAGGATACAACACCTTGTACAATCCAGTACGATTCCCATGACCACTCTTTAACTTTTTTAATTGGTACATAAAAACTTGCTGCGCTTGCACTGCCAACAGCAATAAGCAAAATACTCTGTAGTAAGTCCATACTTATATTTCCTTATTCAGGTTTTAAGAATTAAATTCTTTAAAAATTTGTCAGCAATTAAGTGACTTAAAAACTAAAGTAAAAAAAGCAAGAAGTAACTCGTCTAATCCAGGTACTTATAATTTTCCCATACAGGCCAATACTTTATTAAATCTTTATAAACTTCGGGCCTGCGCTGATGAAAGAACCGGCTGTTTTTTCTGAAGATCCTTAATTGCTTCAGATCCAGGTCTTCAACCAAATAATCTTCTTTAGGAACAAGGGATATCTTTTTTATTACATTTGGATATTCAGCTATCATTGTTCCGTAGCAATCGTTAGTACAAACCATATCAACATAATTTAAGAACATTGCTGATTTAACAAGGTAATCTTCAATGTATGGCCTGCCATTTATCCAGATTATTATCTCTGCACCTTTTAATGACATTAACTCATAAGATTCGGGGAAGTAACCATCAAAGCAAGTTAAAATCCCAATTGTACCAAAATCGAGTTCAAAAACATCAAACTTGTCTCCCAATTTCATTTTCCATTCAACGTCGCCTTCCTTTGGCGGCCAATAGTATGGATCTACTCCAACTGCAGGATGAACCTTTTTGTGTCTCCCTATTATTGAACCATCACGACCAAACAAAAGAGCAACATTTGAATAAGAACCATCATCATAGCATTCAAAGCATCCAACAATTACGTAAATATGATTTTCTTTTGCTGCCCTGGCAACTTCATCAACTCTTTGATCAGAAGTTTTTACATAACCAAGATGGTATTCGGGAAAGACAACCAGTTGGGCTTTATCTGCCGCCGCACGTTTTATATATGATACAACTACATCTGAAGGATCTTCTTCTTTAGGTTGCATTAGTTGTACTGCAGCAATTCTTACAATTTCCCAATCATATTGGTTTTTGTTTACTTTATGCGCCTGTTGTCCATTAGTATTAATAAAGAGGAAAAGATAAAGTATTATGATGACTTGAATATTCTTCATTTTCAGTTTAATAAATCAAACTTTGAATTTCATTCACCGGAAGTTTAATCCATATGAAAAACTTTCTCTAATGGAATAGAGACTGGCGAGGAATCTGGATTCGTTACCATGATATCTTCCATAAATTTCCACCAGGAATGAACAATAGGAAGAGAACCCAGATCTTGAGATGATGCAGTTCCATGTTGTTTCTGAACCGCAAAAAGAATATTTGTTTCTTCATCAAGAAAAATTGTATAGTCACTAATTCCGGATTTAATAAGCAATTCTTTTAACTCTGGCCAGATTGCATTATGTCGCTTAATATATTCCTCTTTGTATCCGGGTTTCAGTTTCATTTTGAAGGCAATCTTTTCCATTACATTTTCTCCGAAGAAAGTATTATTCCGATAAATATTATATATTGATAAGTACTATTACTGTGAAAGCAATTATATCATCATACCTAATTGAAAGAATATGAGGATGGATTAAAAAACTCCATCCTTAAAAATTATCTATATGGTAGAATTGAAAATCATTTTACAAGAATCATTTTCTTTGTTTCAACAAAACTGCCCGCTTTAATCTTATAAAAATAAATGCCCGAGGCATATTTTGAAGCATCAAACTTTACTTCATAAGTACCTGCATTCTGTTGTTTATTAACTAATGAGGATAACTCCTGACCTAAAGAATTATAAATCTTTAATTCAACAGAGGTACCTGCTGGAATATTATATTTTATAATAGTGCTGGGATTGAAAGGATTGGGATAATTCTGCTGCAATTGGAATTTACCGGGAACAATTTCAACTTTTTCAACATCTGTTAAACTATACTTAGTTTCATTTGTTGCCAGAATATGATTCATAACATTAGTTTTATTAGCTGCCCACAAGGCTTTAGCTTCAGGAAACCAATTAAGGTCACCAAGCGGAAGATTTTCTATTGAGGCTGTAAGCAATGTAGAATTTGTATAAACACCATTAAAGCGTGGCCATGTTAATGGATTACCGTTATTGCCATCCACATTATAAAAATAATTAGGCCATTTATCCGCGCTTGGAATATCAGTCAATCCCCACAGAGATTTATCGGAATAAGAAGCCCACAGCATAGCAGAATCAGTTAATGCATATATCTTGCTTTCTGAAAATGCAGGGTCATAGTTCGCTTCCTCTAAATTATTGCCTGCTTTAAAATATGGGAAGTTTACATCATCATTAAATATTGAAGCTTCTCTACTCGAGTCTTTATATTCAGGGCTCCAAACAAGCGGCATTATATAGGAATAACTATAGCCATTAGTTTCTGCCCAAGTAACTAAATCCTTTGAACCCTGAGAGATATAATTTGAATTATATTCTATAAAATGTTTTCGGCTGACCGGGAATGATTCATATGTAATTACACCAGTAGTTGAATCCGTTCCAGTAACTAACGTATCGGCATTAATCAGGCACTCAACTTTATATTTGAGACCAGCATCTGACCAAAAGGCAGTCCATGCAGAATGATACGGATTAAAATTAAAATTCCACATCAAATTATTAGTAAAGAAAAGTTGATTTGTAAAGTATTGATGCATAAGGTTTGCTTTGCCGAATAGTAAAGAATTATGATTGAACCACATAAATTTTTCGCGGCCAGTTGCAATACTTCCCTGGTAAAAACAAGTTGGAATATCAATAAAAGTATTATTTTCTACATAAAGCGTATCCCAATAGTTTCCTGCATTATAAAAAATAAATCCATCATTAATATTTAACGTATGACCTGTTCTCATAATTAGAGAATTAGTTAAATAGGTTGAAATATTTGTAGCATTTACAAGCATAAAATATACCTGTCCAACCGGATCAACAGTTATTGAGTCCATTACGATTTGACCACCAGCCACCTGCATTATTAATCCCGGGGCAATATTTTCATTTAAATCTGCATTAACTATAAAAACATTTTTCAGTGTTAAATTAGATGCAACGGTGAACATGTTCGCAAAAATAGTTCCGTCTGAACTTGTGCCGGTTTGAATAATTGCAGGCATTTGTCCGGCTGAAGGGGTTTCTCCAATAATAGAAATTGGTGAAATTACAAGGATGGATGCATTTAAGCCATACCATTTGCCGGCCTGTAGTTTATATATTTTGTTTCCCCCATTTGCATCAATGGCGCTGTTAAGTGTACCATACCCCGGGTCAACAGTTATAATATCCTGCGCATTTGTATTTGCGACAAACAGAAATGATAATAAAACAAATATTGAAACCGATAGTCTTTTCATTTTACCTCCAGGTAAATTAATTAAGTTGAATTATCTGATCGTTATATTTTAGTTTTTTATTTGATCGCATTTATTTTATTCGAAAATGTTTTTGATAAAAATAGATTCGGATGGTTTTATCCTTTGCTACATTAAAAAATTTTTAGAGTAAATTCTTTAAGATGTCATTCATTAAAAATGTTAAGACAGATTTATTATAGTCTATACCTTAAGCCGACATCGACTGTCCAACCATAACTTTCAATGTAAGTAGGTCTTGGATCTCCCTTTTGTTTTGATTTTTCAACATAGTCGCTGATATTGGCCAGATTAAGAATAGCCTCCAGTCCTTCAAACGGAAGTTGCTGAGTTAATTGTAAATCCCATCTATAGAATTTATCCTTATATGGAATTAATTCTCTCTGATTTCCCCAGCCTGTTAGCATTGAACCGTTATACTGGAAGGACAACCAGGCATTTAATCCTCTGTAATTAAATCCAAGTGAAATGTTTACAATGTCTTCGGGCTGGTTAATCATATTGTCTGTAGCAACTGAATCAACTCTATGGAGTGTTGGGATGTATCTTCCCCTGTCGTCCACTTCATATGTAGTATATAATCTTGTGGTAGGATATTTTGTTTCCGATTTAAGGAAAGTATAGTTAACATTTAAAGAAAAATAATTTAGTGGTTCCGGCAAATACCAAAAGCTTGTCTGCCACTCAAATTCCGCTCCTCTTATGTATACTGTATATTGATGATTTAACCATTCAGATACAGATACTGATGTTGATTCAGAAAAACCAGGAATGACTTGATCGCCCTTTATTCTAGAGTATGTTCTCTGCCAGATTTTATCTTTAGCTTCTTTATAAAATCCGTTAATTGAAAACATTCCCACATAATTACCATATACTGCAAATTGTAAATCTATGTTGGTCCATAATTCAGGTTTAAGATTTGGATTGCCGGAAGAATAAACAAATGATCCCATACCGTTATTAACATATGTATTTGGAGCAAGAGCATTATAATCCGGTCGTCCAAGTGCTTTTGTATAAGAAGTATGTATATGCATCCAATCAGTTGGTTTAACTCTAAGGTGAATCATAGGAAGCAGATATTCATCGCTATGCTTTGCATTTACTTTTGTAAGAGGCATACCACCCGCGTAAGTTATGGGAGTTTGTTTAACATAATATCCTGAAAGATCATCTGTTACTTTTTCATAACGCACACCGGGTAAAAACATTATCACATCCCCTGCTTTAACTTCGGTAATCAGGTATGTGGCATAATATTTTTCATCAATATCCTGATTGTTAATTGAGCTTGCAAGATAATCTGCGGTAAATCCAATTTTATTATATTGCCCGAATGCAGCAATAATTGCGTCTGTACCAAGTCCATAATAATAGTTCGAAAGATTATTCCACCAATTAAATAGGTTGTTCAGAAGATCGATACGCGGATACCAGCCAAAATTATAACTTCCGTCCAGAAAATCCGAAACATTATAATCAACCAGGTGCTGCGCTGAAATATATGAGCCTGTCGGTAATGTTGCCCAATCAAATTCTTTTGAAGCAAGAAAACTAAACTGCGGACTAGTGCTAACATACTGTATTGCCGATAAATAATTTCGGTTTCTGCTCACCTGCCTGTATTTGGCCCCGCCTTTTATATATCCGGAAATCATATCGCCAAAATTAAAAGGATATTTAACATCAAAGTATGAAGTTAAATTTTTCTGTATCAAATCATTTGTAGAATATCCTATATCGTCAAGGTGAATTTTTTGAAGCGTTGTAATATCACTATTATCATTTGATAAGGCGACTATTTGCTCTGGCTGCAACATTCGTGTTGTATTGTTTGCGTATTTGTCATCATACCCACCGGGAGATAATGTAAATATCCACATTCTGTTATCTGGTGAATAACCATGCGATTGGGAAAATGCAATTCCGTAATCCACATCGAACAGATCAAATGAATGTTCTCCTCTTATCGAACTGGAAAATAAAAGATCATTTGCACTGTTATCCTGGTTGATATTATAAGTTACAGTCTTTCCTAACGGATTATAAGTTTTGCTTACGTCGGTATAGTCACCTCCACTGCGCGAAAAAAAGTTATACCAAAATATTTTTGAAGTGGGATTAAATTTCCAATCAAGCACCAAAGTAGCGGCTTGCTTTTCTTTTATGTTATTAATCTTATGAAGTGTTGTTGAACTAAGTAAAACCGGTTCGTATTGTAACCCTCCATAAAGGTTGGATTCAACTGCGTAGCCGGCACTCATCGTTTCCCTGCTTCTGTTAACTCTTTCAGCATTTACACTTAGTTTCGCTCCCAAACTACCATTAAAAAACCTGTCGCTTATATCTCCCTGAATTTTATAATTGCCGAAATAGTTATTTAAATTATTATATCCTCCCTGAATAATTATTGAATAATTCAAGCTATCTGGTGCTTCAGCCAATTTTAGATTAATTGCACCAGCAACTGAATTAGCTTCCATATCGGCAGTTAAAGCTTTATATACTTCAACAGTCTGTAGAACATATTGAGATAGGCCCGACACACCGGTACTTCTATCATTGGCGTCGGTTGAAGGTAGTTCGACTCCATTTAACATTACCGAACTATATTTGGATTCCAATCCTCGTATAACTACTCCTGTACCTTCCCCGCCGCTTCTTTCAAGAGAAATTCCGGGTAAACGTCCCAGGGCTTCGGCAGCATTTGCATCCGGATTTTCCTGTAATCTTTCCGGCGAAACAACATTCTTAATTGTATTAGTCTGTATTTGTTGGTTTATTGCATTATGCTGCCCTTGCGCCTGACCAGTCACTACAATTACTTCGCTCTCTATAGTCATTGGGTCCAGGCTGACGGTTAACTCAACCGTTTTATTTGGCTGAATAGTTATCTCCTGGACTTTTGTCTTGTATCCAACATAAGAAACTTTTAATTGTTGTTTTCCTTCCAACACATTTCTCAAAAAGAATATTCCATCAAGATCTGTTGCTGTACCATTGTTAGTTCCAACAACCATAACACTGGCATATGGAAGAACTTTCTTATCATCAGACCCAATGATTCTTCCCTTTATAGAACCAGTTTGACTTTCCTGAGGAAACAGTACTGATGTAAACAGATAAAAAGCTGTCAGGGAAAAAAATCTGAAGAATAATTTACACTTCATATTTGCTCGCATTTATAATTTGAAGAATAAGCCTAAGCAAAGGTTTTCGAAAACGATTAAGTAACTGGGTAAAAAATTATCTTTCCAAGAGTTCTGAATCAATTAAAATATTCTGATATTCTGAGCTGGTCAACTTTGTCTCAATCAAATTAATTAATAAATCTGTGGCGGCTTTACCGATTTTATATGGATTCTGGTAAACTGTATAGAATGGAACACCCAATCTTGCTACAATATCATTATCACCAAACTCACCTAAAATTATATCATTCGGAATCGATAGTCTATGTTCAAGAATAGCTTTTCCGGCACCATAGGTTATCAAACCACCTATACTAACAACACCATCTATTTTTAAATTACTATTAAGTACTGATGACATTTTATTATAACTATCTTCTATATCTCTAAAAGTCTGAAGGACTAATTCTGGATTAAAGTTAATTCCATTGTTTTGCAATGCTGCTTTGTATCCCTCAAAACGATCGCGGGCAACCGGTATACCTGTATTTGGTCCAAGGAAAAGTATATTCCTTCTTCCCTGAGAAATAATTTTTGAAGTAAGCTGATATGAAGCATGAACATCATCAATAGTAACTGATTTATAATTAAGATCTTCAAGCTTTCTATCCCAGCAAACAATTTTAATTCCTTCTTCCTCAAGATTTTGATAAATCGGGAAGTTATTCTTCCCACCGGCAGCATTCAACAAAATACCATCAACACCAATGTCTGAAAGGAATTCAAGTTTCTGCTTCTCTTTTTCTTCATCCTCATCATGGACTAACAAAAGGCATTCATACCCTTTAACACTTGCTTCTTCATACATACCTCTGACTGCTTCCGAGAAAAATGAGATTCTGAGATCGGGCACAAGTACACCAAGTATTTTGCTTTTATTACTTATTAAAGATCTTGCAAGCAGATTTGGTCTGTAACCAAGTTCCTGACATTTCTTTTTAACCTTTTCCCGTGTTTCCAGAGATATATCGCTGCTGTCTCGCAGTGCCTTAGAAATTGTAGCTGGAGCCAGCGAAAGTATATTGGCTACATCTTTAAGAGTAAGTTTTTTTCTTGATTGTTTTTTTATGTTCATCGGGTTATTTCTGAAAGAAAAGATTTTGAAACGAATTAGAGCCGGCGAACTTCTCTTAGTAACTTTTTACAAAATCACTTTTTGATACAGCTTCGCCAGGTTAGTCACATCTGATAAAAGAATTAGGTCATTTATCAAATCTCAAAGGTTTTCGAAAACCTTTAAGTGAAAATATAGTTTCATTTTTAAAATGTCAAGCAAAAAAATGCCTAACAATAAAAATTCCTTTTTAACTCAGCAGTTCTTCCAGAAACCCGATGGGGTGATAGACTTTTACATTCAATCCATCTTTTATTTGCTCACGGCATGAGGTTCCGCTTGCAAGAACGATCAAATCCTTATTCAACCTAATTGTTTTTTGTATTTGTTGAATTAAATCAGCACCAACATTTTTGCTTAATTCATAATATTCTTTTTTATAGCCAAAGCTTCCGGCCATACCGCAGCATTCAGCAACAGATGTGGTTACGTTAAATCCCAGCTCCTTAAAAAACTCGGGAGCAATATATCCAGCACCAATTGTTTTCATCTGGCAATGCCCATGATAAAACAATCCTGTATTATGAAAACCTGTTTTGATTTTACTTTTATCTATCGCAAGTTTTCTATTATTTATCATTATGCTTATGAATTCCAGAGGATCGAAAGTGTGCTGTGTGATTTTAGAAAATAATTTTTCATTTTTAATTAATTTTTTATAATCATTCCTGAACATCGCAAGTACACTCGGCTCTGCAACTATTATTTCATTTCCCGTATTAATAATTTTTTCAAGATAAGCTGATACTTTTATTGCACTTTTTTCTGCCGATTCAACAAGTCCCTGAGATTGCGCTGCTCTTCCATCTTCAAAAGATTTACTTAATGTAATAGGAATGCCCAGTTTTTCAAATACTTTTATTACCGACATCCCAATTTCCGGATTGTTATAATTGGTAAATACATCAGCAAATAATATTGTATTTGGAACCGCCTTATTAATTTTATTTTTTAGTAAAACGGTGTTGCGATATTCTTGATACTGGCGAACTAATGTCTTATTCGCAAAAGGTGGAACGAGACGACGTTTATCAAATCCAATTGTTTTCTCCATTATTACTCTGCTGAACGAAAGATTGCTTATCCAGTTTGATAATTGCGGAACCAGGGTAGCAGCTTTAGCTAACAAAGAGAAATTTGCAAAGAAAGTTTTTTGAAATGAAGCAGATTGTCCGGCTTTAAACAAACGATTTTTAATTGTTGTATTCAAATTTGGAATATCAATTCTTACAGGACAGTTCGGAATACATCTTGAACAACCGGTACACAATTCAGCAAATCTTCCGTTTTCAAGTTTTCCGGTTGTACCAACTGTCCATGCCCCACCAATTCCTCCTGTATAACATTCGCCTCCAAAGGCGTGCCCACCTACTGCCTGGAAGTTTGCGCAGACATTCATGCAGGCGCTGCAGCGAACACAATATAAAGCTTCTTTCAAATCATCATCGTCACGCATCTGCATTCTACCATTATCAATTAATACAAGATGAAATTCTCTTTCTTTATCATCTCTTCCATTCAGATTTAAAACTGGTAACTCAAGAGAAGGCTCTAAAATATTAGTGTAAGAAGTCAGGGGTTGTCCTGTCCCGCTTCTTGCAAGTAATTCTATAAATATCCCAAAATCTTTTTTATGCGGAATAATTTTTTCAATTCCTGCAACAGCAATATGAACAGCAGGAAGCTGTGTAACCAACCTGATATTACCCTCGCTTTCAACTAAAAGAATTGTCCCTTTATCCGCTGCAATTAAATTAGCTCCGCTTATACCAACATCAGCTGATAAAAATTTTTGTCTTAAAATATCCCTGGCAAATTCTGTAAGCTCTTCACCTGTATCAAGTTTTTTAGCAGTATCAAAATGTTCTTTAAATAATTCCGAGATGCGCTCACGGCTTCTGTGAATTGCGGGGGCAATAATATGAGAAGGCTGTTCTTTAGAAACCTGCAATATGAATTCAGCAAGATCCGTTTCTGCTACTTCAATACCTTCATCTTCCAAAACATTATTCAGTCCAATTTCCTCTGAAGTAATTGATTTGGCTTTGACGATCATTTTTGCCGAATGCTGTTTGCAGACATTTTTTATGTAATCAGTTGCTTCTTTTTTAGTCTTGGCAAAAAATACTTTACCGCCGCGGTTACCAATGGTTTTGGTTAATGTTTCAATCAACTCAGGTAAATGTTCTATTGAATATTCTTTTATTTGACGCGCAGAATCTTTAAGCAATTCATAATCATCAAGATTTTTAATAGCTGTATATCTATTAGTATTAAAAGTTTGAGTATTATGCCTGATGGCTTCATTTTCAACTTCGAGCGCCATAGTAATTGCTTTGTGAAGATTTTCTTTTGATGATTTATTCGCAACTTCTCTCGGATGAATTTCATTAGACATAAATCTATTCCAGGATTATAATGTGAAGATAACCAGGCCCATGAACACCTCTTACCAATGGTCCCATATCTGCTGTTGCGCTCGGGCCGGTAATAAATGAAAAACTCCGCTTCAGTCCTTTTCCATCTAAATAGTTTTCATCAAAAACATTGCGGGGTGTTTGCACAATGGTTTTACTATCAACAACTACAATATGTTTACGCGTTAACATGCTTGCGAGACCTGATAAATTTTTAGAGACGCTTACACAAACTGATCCTGTACTTGCTACCGCGCAAAATGCATCTGTTACACCGGTTTTGATTGTTCTAAGCTGCTCAGTAGTAGGATTGGTAATAACTTTTTTATTCAATTTATATTTACTGAACAGTTCAGGATTGAGATCGTTAGGTTCAGAAAGAAGAATTAGTTCATCTTCATTGGTGTTTTTTTCTAACATTGCAGTTAACACCCCAGCATCAGATGCAATTCTTTCAACAGTTGCAGTAGTGCTAATTGCAGATTGAACAAACTGTTCGATCAAATCAGTTTTGTTTAGGTTTACCATGTTTATAATTTTATTTTAGAATCATTTCAAAGTTCTTTTCATTTTCATTAAAGTATTTCGCATTAACCGGTTTGAATATTTTTGGTTGAAACGAATTAGCGACTATACTTCTCCATTCTTTCAGATTCTGAACATCTCCGGAAGCAATTGCCTGAACTCCAATATTGCCGACTATTGTTCCTTCAATTGGTCCAGCAATTACATCCCTATTAATTGCATCGGCTGTTAACTGCATTAAATACTCATTCTGAATTCCGCCGCCGACAGCATTTAATTTCTCAATCTTTTTACCTGTTGTTTCTTCAATTTCTTTCAAAACTTTCTTATAAGCGAAAGCAAGACTTTCAAGCACCACTTGTATTATAAATCCTACGTTGCCTTTTGAAGCCTGGTTTGTTTCTTTTAAAAATGAAACGATTTTTTCCGGCATCTCTCCAGGTTTAAGAAATCTTTGGTTATTCAAATCAACCCAGGCTTTGGCAAAACCTTCTGTCTTTGCCAGATTTGTAAGCTGCTGATAACTATAATCGCTCGAGTTTTCCTGCCAGTATCTCCTGCATTCCTGTATTGGCCATAAACCAATTATATTTTTCAGGAAACGGGTTGTACCTTCAACACCACCTTCATTGGTAAAATTATATTTCATCGATTCAGTGCTTAGTATTGGATGATTTATTACAACACCCATTAACGACCATGTACCTGAGCTCAGAAAAGCCCAATCATCACCGCTTGTAGGAACAGATGCAACAGCAGATGCGGTATCATGTCCTGCGCTTGCAAATACTGGAATTGATTTATTCAATCCAGTTTTCTCCGCAATAGAAGGAAGCAGCACGCCTAACTTTGTTCCCGGTTCAACCATTTCCGGAAAAATTCGTCTGGGTAAACTAAATGTATCAATGAGTTCCCAAGACCAGTTTCTTGTAACCGGATCGGCAAGACTTGTTGTTGAAGCAATCGAGAACTCAGCATTCTTTTTTCCCGAAAGCATAAAATTCAGGAAGTCCGGCATCAACAACATCTTATCTGCTACATTCAGCAGATTCAATTTTCTTTTCGTCTCGGAAAGAAGCTGGAAGAGTGTGTTGAACTGTGCAAATTGAATTCCAACTTTATTATAAATTTTTTCTTTGCTCAAT
>QZKB01000104.1 GCA_003599415.1 Ignavibacteriales bacterium
TGATTCTGGATTCTGGATTCTGGATGCTGGCATTTAGAAGCCAAGAGTTACTTCATTTATATTATGAATAAGTTAAGTAATATCGGTTACTTCGATACGTCCGGCAAATGACGGACTTCTCAGCAACCTTTTGTCTTGAGGTTGTTGAGTAAGACGACTTTAGTCTTACGTACTAAAACAACTTTGACGCAGGAAATTATACTCTGCGGCTCTCTGAGGTGCTTTGTGTACTCTGTGTAACGAATTAAGGGAGGTTGGAAGTTGGATGCTAGATTCTGGATACTGGATGTTGAATTGTTTTTCTCCAGCATCAATTATAAATTTCTTGCGTTGGATAACCCACATTTAACAAATAAAATTTTCAATTGTGTAGTGATTAGTGGTAACCTTGGAATATTATTAAGAAACATTTGTAGAATTTCACTTAGGATTAAATATTTTGGAAATTATGGTTAAGGTTCCTATATTGGGTGCGTATTTAAGAGCTAATAAAGGAGCCAATAAGTTGGGAATGCAACAAGCAAAAATAAGCCTTGATGAGAACCATATAAAAATTCTGGACAAATACCGGGAATATGGTTTTAAAGATAAAAGTTCATTGGTTCGTTCTGCCATCGAGGAGTTTATTAAACTGGAAGAGAAACGAAAATTAATAGAATCAGCAGAACTCTATGCAGAGATTTATCAAGCAGATTCAGAATTGAGGGATTTAACAGATTCGGCAATAGTGGGTTGGCCTAAATGAAATCAATTAAAAGAGGGATGGTTATAGATATAGACCTGAATCCGGTCAGAGGTTCTGAAACCGGGAAAATAAGACCTTGCATTGTAGTCACAAATGATGTGTACAATCAAAGGATTCCTGTAATCCAGGTCGTTCCAATTACTTCCTGGAATGATAAGAAGGCACAAATTCAAACAAACGTTACCATAGAACCATCAAAAGAAAACGGATTGACAAAAAAATCCATAGCAGATTGCCTTCAAACACGACCCATTGATTATCAATATAGATTAGTGAAAATTCGCGGTCAGCTATCAACAAACAAAATAGTTGAAATAGATAAAGCATTGAAATTAGTTTTTGATTTAATGTAAGCAAATCCAAATTACTTACACTAATTAAAAATTATACTAACAGAAAGAAAAGAATTATTCTGCATTTTAAATTTTCACTCAGAATAAATTTTTACTAAGGAATAGTTAATGGCAACTGAAAAGCAATAGTTTTTTATCCCTTTAACCTTTCTAACCTTTAAACCTTCAACCTTTTACATCCTATCCGGCGCATCTACCCCAAGAATTTTTAACCCGTTTTTAATAATAATCTGGGTTGCAATACAAAGAGCGAGTCTCGCTTCAGCCAGATTCTTTTCTGAACCAATAATTCTGCACTGAGTATAAAAGCGATGGAACAAGGCTGCTAACTCTTCAAGGTAAGCAGTTATGCGGTGTGTCTCAAAATTTTCAGCATCATACAAAATTTCTTCTTCAAACTGGTGAAGTTTTTTAAGCAGGCTTTGTTCTTCAGCTGTAGCAAGAAGATTTAAATTCTCATTTGATAATTTAAGTCCTTCCTTCTCAACCATTTTCATAATTGAAGAAATTCTTGCGTGGGCATACTGAAGATAAAAAACCGGGTTCTCATCTGATTGAGTTTTAGCTAACTCGATATCAAAATTAAGATGACTTGAAATGCTGCGCATATTAAAAAAGTATCTAACTACATCACTTCCAACTTCATCAATCAATTCATCTAATGTTATAAAGTTTGCCTTGCGCGTTGACATCTTTACAACTGCACCTTTATCCATTATAGTAACAAACTGGTGAATAAGCACTTTAACCTTTTCAGGATTAAGGTTTAACGTTTTTATACCTGCAAGCACATCCGGGTAAGTAGCATTATGGTCTGAACCAAAGATATCGATCATCAGATCATAACCGCGTTCATATTTTGTTTTATGATAAGCAATATCAGGTAAACGATAAGTTGGTTCACCGGTGGATTTAACAATCACTTTATCCTGCTCGTTGCCAAGTTCCGTTAGTTTTAACCAAACAGCGCCTTCCTTTTCATAGGAAAGATCTTTCTGCTTAAAGTAAGCAAGCAATTCTATTATTTTACCATCTTCATATAAACTATTTTCATTAAAGTAATTCTGGAAATGAATTTTAATTCTTGATAAAGTTTTGTTTATATCTTTGAAGATTTCTCTTTCAGCAGTTTCTTTGAATATACCTTCAGCCGGTTCATCAGCAAGCTTATCACCAAATTCATCAATCAGGTTTTTGGCAATTTCTTTAATATAATCCCCCTGGTAGTAATCTTCAGGGAATTCAATTTCTTTACCGAGTTGTTCAAGGTAACGCAGCCTGACGGAATCACCAAGCACACGCATTTGCCTGCCGGCGTTGTTAAAATAATATTCCCTGTCAACCTTATAGCCAATCCATTCAAGCAGGTTTGCGACTGTATCACCATAAACTGCGTTACGTCCGTGGCCAACCGTTAGCGGACCGGTTGGATTTGCAGAAACAAATTCAACCATAGCTTTTTTACCGGAATACTTTTCAGACTTACCAAAGTTCTCCTTTTCATTAATAATTTCTTTCACAATCTCCGAGACAAATGAAGGAGTAAAATGGAAATTAATAAATCCCGGTCCTGCAATTTCTATCTTCGATATTTTTGTTTCATCGTATTTCAGGTTGCCAATAATCTCTGAAGCAATCTCTTTCGGATTTCTTTTAAGCTTTTTGGTTAATAGCATTGCTGCATTTGTAGAAAGGTCGCCATGTGCAGAGATATTCGGTATATTGAATATAAGGTTAACATCTTTTAAATAATCTAATCGATCAGATAATTCTGCAAATATTTCATTTAAATACTTTTTCAACTTTGCTCCGGAATTTTAATAGATAAATTTCAGCTTATTGTTTCGGTTTCTGTGGGTCTTCAATTGTTTCTGATGGAGCATCGCCCCATAGTTTTTCAAGGTTATAATAATAACGGGTTTCCGTTTTAAAGATATGAACAACAACATCAAGATAATCCATCAGGACCCAGTTAAGCGCAGTAAATCCTTCTTTATGCCAGCATTTAATTCCTTCCATATTAAGACCGTCTTCAATGCCGTCTGCAATTGCTTTTACCTGAGTATCCGAATCAGCAGAACAAACCAGGAAAAAATCTGTAATTGAAGTAAGATTCCGAAGATCAAGTAATTTTAAATCGCTGCCCTTTTTTGCAAAAATATGTTCCGAAATTTTATAAGCTAAATCTTTAGCGTCCACATTCCTCCTTTACCTGTAAGGTTTCAATTGATTAAAATCTTTTCCTAAAACTAAAGTCACATCAAGGAAATAATCATTATTAATCTGCTGGATAACATTTTCCTTTTTAACCCCAAGCGCTTCCGCAACCTTCTTCGCGTTCTCAAGGTTTCCGCGTCTGTCTATCACTAAGGTATTTATAACATCACTGGAAATATAATTTCCAAGATTCACTACATCAAAACTTTTAGCTCTTAAAAATGTTGTAAATTTTTCTCCGATACCGGGAACACCACACCCGTTTAAAACTTCAAGCTGAACAACTGCTGCGGCAACATTACTCTTTCCTTCAGCAGTTTCATTTTCTGCAGGCATTAAAACTTTAATAATAATTGAGTAAAGGAGATAAAAAATAATTACCAGCAGTATCGCAATGGAAAGATTTAAAAACAGGTTTTTAGCTGATGTTTTAGAATCAACTTTAGAAGCAGATGCTTTGGGATTAGAACTTTTGTTTACCTTCAAGATGTATATTCTGTTTGTTACAAAAAAACCGAGGTTCCTCGGTCCTTTATTAATTGTTATTTACTTCCTTTCACCAACCCAACCAGTTATCATAAAAATACCCGCGGTTGTATCTTGAAAATCCATAGGAGTTAAAAGGATAACTTCTGTACTGTACACTCATAGTTACGTTTTCCCACGGTCTGTAATTCAGTTCAGCTTTGGTCAGATATATTCCATTTAATTGATTTGCAAAATCTTTTCCAAATGAATTGTATGGTGAATTAACCAAACTTACATCTGCGCTTATGTTCAGGTTGTCTGTAAATTTATAAAGCATACTGTTTGTATAAACTCCTAATGCCATTCCCTGGTTTCCGAATGCGGAATAGGAAAGATCAACCGTATGTTTCATAGAAAAATTATTTGGGTTTATAAATCCAAGGACTAAACTTGGAACAGTATTTCTGACTAAACCATCATGCATAGTCGGTTGATTCTCAACCTGCTCTCTGAACTGGGCGAACATAACATTACAAAAAGTTATTGCAACGATGATGATTATTTTTTTCATATTACTTATTCCTTTTCCGAAACAATTTTACTTAAAAGAAACAAAAAAATCAATTTACTTTTAATTTATACACCGGTAATCCGGAAAGGTTCAGTCATTTTTAATTTTATTTTCTTTATCAACAAGAACAACTTTCGGAGTAAAATATTTCGCTTCATCTTCCGTCATAAAACAATAAGCTATAATAATCACTTCATCACCAACTGCACCCAACCTGGCAGCGGGACCGTTCAAACAAATTATTCCGCTTCCTGCAGGACCTTCTAAAGTATAAGTTTCTAACCTGCTGCCGTTATTAACATTTACAACCTGAACTTTCTCACCAACAAGGATACCCGATGCATCAAGAAGATTTTTATCAATTGTTATGCTACCTTCGTAATAAAGTTCACTTAAGGTAACCGTAGCGCGATGAATTTTTGACTTAAACATTTCAACAAGCATCATACAATTCCATTTTAATTTAAAAATCAGCGTATAAAACAGCCGAATCACTGCGATAAATATCAATAAAAAAATTTTTTATTACAAATTTTTGCCGGACTCTTGATTTCTTAAATATTTTTCGATTTATTAATAACAAGATTTTATGAAACATAGCAAAACATATTATTTCACTTTTAGCATGCTCTTTTGGGCATTTTGGTGGTTTATACCCTTAAGTAGTACATAGTGAAATAAGATATAGTTTTAAATATAACAACCCTTCTTAGTTCACTAGGAAGGGTTTTTTTTTGGATTTACTTGAAAATTAATTTACAGGAAATAACAAATGACTTTGGAAGAATTCAAAAGACTGGCAAAAGAGTATAATTTTATCCCGGTTTACGAAAAAGTAACAGCGGATTTACTCACGCCTGTTCTTGCTTACCTTAGATTAAGGAAGACGAATTCTCAATGTTTTTTATTGGAATCCGTTGAAGCCAAAGAAAGTCTCGGAAGATATTCATTCATCGGTATAAACCCGGTTCAATCATTTCAAAACAAAGGACTTAAACTTACAATCAATGTAAAAGGGAAAAAATCGGAAATCGAACAGGACATTTTTCAATTCCTTAAAACAGAAATGAGTAAAAGAAAGCATCCAAATCTTCCGGAACTTCCATCATTTACAGGTGGAATTGTAGGTTACCTTGGATATGAAAACATTGCTTTGATTGAAAATGTTTTAAGTTTTGAAACTGACCACGATGAAATTCCAGATTCGATCTTTGGAATATATGATACTATAATAGCTTTTGATCATTATAAACACCAGATGATTTTAATTACAAATGTAGAAATAACAGGAACATCGGATTCAGATATCAATAAAGCTTTCCACTCAGCCAAATCAATACTAAAAGAAATTAAAACCAAACTTAAAGAACCAATTACTATTCAATCTGATTTTAAATCTGAAAGTGATGTAAAAGAAAATCTTTCCGATGAGACATTCCACGAATTAGTTGAGCTAAGCAAAAAGAATATTCTTGAAGGAGATATCTTCCAGATTGTTTTATCAAAAAGATTTTCCGCAAAGTACACAGGTGATTTATTTAATGTTTACCGCGCACTAAGAATTATCAATCCTTCACCTTATATGTACTTCCTTGAATTTGAAAACCAATTTACTATTATCGGTACTTCGCCTGAAAATCTTGTTAAAGTAAAAGACAGAATTGCAGAAGTTTTACCGATTGCTGGTACAAGAAGAAGAGGTAATTCAAAAGAAGAAGACATTGCACTTGAAGAAAATTTACTTAATGATCCTAAAGAACAAGCCGAACATGTAATGCTTGTTGACCTTGGAAGGAATGATCTTGGCAGAGTTTGTAAATATGATACTATTAAAGTTGTTGAGCAGATGAAAGTCCACAGATTTTCTCATGTGATGCATCTCGTTTCAAAAGTACAGGGGAAATTGGATAATGATAAAGATTGCATAGATACACTTAAAGCCTGCTTTCCTGCAGGAACTGTAACTGGTGCACCCAAAATCCGTGCAATTCAATTAATAAAAGATTACGAAAAGCTAAACAGAAATGTTTATGCAGGTGCAGTCGGGTATATTGATTTTTCCGGCAACCTTGACATGTGCATTGCGATAAGAACTTTATTTGCTATCGGGGATAAATTAATCTGGCAGGCAGGTGCGGGAATTGTTGCAGACAGCATTCCTAAACTTGAATCAAAAGAAATAAAAAATAAATCGGCTGTTTTAAAACAAGCATTGGAATATGCAGAGGTAATAGATGAAGATTTTGGTAATTGATAACTACGATTCTTTTACTTACAACCTTGTGCAGTTGGTAGGAAGATTCAACCACAAAATAATAGTAAAACGAAATAACGAAATCTCGGAAGAAGAAATTCATCAGCTTAATCCTGATAAAATTCTAATTTCACCGGGACCGGGAAAACCTGAGGATTCTAATATCTCTTTAACTGCTATAAAAAAGTTCGGTAAAAGTATTCCTGTGCTTGGTGTGTGTCTTGGCCATCAGGCAATCGGATTATGTTTTGGCGGAAAAATCGTAAAAGCTCCTTCACTTATGCATGGAAAAACTTCTTTAATAAATCATGACCAGAAAACAATTTTCAGCAAGGTACCGCAAAAATTTATTGCTACAAGATATCATTCACTTGTAATTGAAAAAGAATCATTACCGGAAGAACTCGAACAAACATCATACACTGATGACGGAATAATAATGGGTGTAAGACATAAACAGTACCCTATCGAAGGAATTCAGTTTCACCCGGAATCTATTTTAACAACCGAAGGCGAAAGGATAATACATAACTGGTTAAGCTTATGATAAAATCTACTATTGAAAAAATAATTGAGAAGGAAAATCTTACCCTTGCAGAATCCATTTCTTCTATGGAAAGCATTATGGAAGGTAAAGTAAACAATTCACAACTTGCTGCATTCTTAATTGCACTTAAAGCCAAAGGTGAAACAGCCATTGAGATTGCAGGCTTTGCGCAGGCAATGAGAAACAAGAGCATCAGAATTGAAACAGACACAAATGATTTAATTGATGTATGTGGTACAGGCGGAGACTATTCAGGAACCTTTAATATTTCCACTGCTGCGGCATTCGTTGTGGCCGGAGCAGGAATAAAAGTTGCAAAGCATGGTAACCGCTCAATCTCCAGCAATTCCGGCAGCGCAGACGTACTTGCAGAACTTGGTGTAAATATTAATTTTAACGCAGCGCAAACACAGCAAGCATTGAATAAAGTCGGAATTAGTTTTCTCTTTGCACCTAATTTTCACCCGGCAATGAAATATGCTGCCACAGTAAGAAAAGAACTCGGTATTAAAACTGTATTTAATTTGTTGGGACCGCTTACAAATCCTGCCGGAACTAAAAAACAATTAATAGGAGTTTATAATAATAATTCATCAAGGTTAATGTCAGAAGCTGTTGAGCATCTTGATATGGAAAAGGTTTGTTTTGTATGCACAGGCAATAAGATGGATGAAATTTCTCTATGTGAAGAAACCGATGTAAATGAATTCAATCTTGAAAGCGATTTGCACAAGTATAAAATTACAAATGAAACATTTGGTTATCCTAAATTGAAACTGAAGGATCTCAAAGGAGATTCTCCGGAATACAATGCAGAATTAATCAAAGATTTATTTACAAACAGGAAAAGAACACCGGCCTTTTTCGTTGTGGCTGCCAATTCTGCTGTTGCGCTTTATTCTGCAGGTTTTTCAGATGATATAAATAAATGCCGGGATGCTGCCGAGGAATCAATCATTTCAGGCAGCGCCTTAAAGAAATTAAACGAGCTAAAAAAATTCGGGGAGAAATTTTCTTGAACATACTAGTCAAAATACTAAAGCAAAAGGAAAAGGAAGTATCTTCGCTTAAAAGGCGGTATACTCTTAAAGATTTTAAGGTTTCTCCATTTTTCTCAAATATCGGGTGGAGCCTGATGAACAGTATTTCTGCCGATAAAAATCTTTCAATCATTGCAGAAGTCAAAAAGGCAAGTCCGTCAAAAGGTTTGATAAGAGAAAATTTCAATCACCTTGAAATTGCTGAAAAGTATTTCAACAATGAAGTTAACGGAATTTCAATCCTTACAGATAAAAAGTTCTTCCAGGGTGATATAAAATTTTTACAGGAGATTGCAGCGATAAAATCTAAGCCGCTTCTCAGGAAAGATTTTATTATCGATGAACTCCAAGTTTACGAAGCAAAAGCAAGCGGCGCTGATGTCATTCTTCTTATTGCCGAAGCTTTATCCAAATCAAGAATCAAAGAATTAAGTAAAACGGCATTCAATGTTGGCCTTGAAGTACTTCTCGAACTTCATTCGGAAAATCAATTGGATAAAATTGATTTTGGAATTAATAAGTTAATCGGAATAAACAACCGTAACCTTGAGAATTTTGCAACAGACCTAAATACAACACTCAGGTTAAAAAAGCTTTTGCCGGATAATGTTGTTGTGGTTTCCGAAAGCGGGATAAGCAGCAAAGATGATATCAGGAAATTGAAAGACGCCGATGTAAATGCAGTTCTTGTAGGTGAATTATTAATGCGGAACGATATTGATACTAAACTTTCAGAACTAAAAAGCTGGTGTAAAAGTGAAAGTTAAAATCTGCGGAATTACAAATCCGGAAGATGCTTTATTGTGTGAAAGCTGCGGTGCAGATTATCTTGGCTTTATCTTTTATAAAGGCAGCAAACGTTATGTTTCCTTTGATGAAGCTAAAGATATAATTAATAAACTTTCACCTGGTACCGTTAAGGTTGGTGTTTTTGTGAATGAAGAACCGGAAATGATAAATAAATCAGCAGAGTTTTTACACTTAGACTATGTACAGCTTCATGGGAATGAAAATCCTGAGGTTGCTGATAAAATAAACAGCAAAGTTATTAAAGCATTTAGGATAAATGATTCATTTGATTTTGATGGCATTAAATATTTCTCAAACACAGTTCCCCTGTTTGATACGCACTCGCAGGATAAATTTGGCGGAACAGGTGAAAAATTTAACTGGGATGTTATTCCGGAATCTTTGCTTGATAAAATAATTCTTGCCGGGGGTATATCATCTGCAAATATTGAATATATTTACCGGCATATAAAACCTATGGCTGTTGATGTTTCTTCATCACTTGAATTGACACCCGGTATGAAAGATGAAACTAAAGTGAAAGAATTTTTTAATAAAATAGAACAACTAAGGAGTTCAAAATGGTAATTATAATGGACGTTAATGCCCCGCAGGAAAATGTTGAAAAAGTGAAAGAGAAAATCTTTGCGGTGGGCTGTAAACCTCATATCATTGTAGGTTCACAAAAACTTGCAATTGGACTGACCGGTCCAACAGAAGCAATTGATGAAGAAGAATTTCAATTAATGGATTTTGTTGAAGAAGTACTTCGTGTAAGCAAGAAATATAAACTTGTTAGCCGCGAGGTTAAAAGTGAGGATAGTATTATTCAATTTGGAGAGCATTCAATCGGTGGAAAGGAACTTGGAATTATTGCCGGCCCCTGTTCAGTTGAAAACAGAGATCAGATTTTTACAATTGCCGGAAAGCTTAAAGAGATGGGAATAAACTTTTTCCGTGCCGGTGCATATAAACCGCGCTCCAGCCCATACTCATTTCAGGGGTTAAAAGAAAAAGGGTTGCAGATTCTTGCTGAGGCTAAGAAGGAATTTGATATTAAAATTGTTACCGAAGCAATGGACAGTGATACACTTGATATAGTTGCAGAAGTAGCCGATGTTGTTCAGATAGGCGCAAGAAA
Organism: Ignavibacteriales bacterium; assembly: GCA_003599415.1. Classification (GTDB taxonomy): domain Bacteria; phylum Bacteroidota; class Ignavibacteria; order Ignavibacteriales; family SURF-24; genus SURF-24. The sequence goes on from QZKB01000104.1 coordinate 10,126, forward strand.
TATGCAGAACTATAGCCTCCTTGAAAAATGTGGAAAAATAAAAAAGCCTGTTCTGCTGAAACGAGGAATGGCAGCTACTGTTGAGGATCTTCTGATGAGTGCGGAGTACATTGTTTCAAACGGAAACTTCAACGTTATTCTATGCGAACGCGGTATTAAAACATTTGAAACTTACACTAGAAACACTCTTGATCTTAATGCGGTACCTGTAATTAAAAAACATACTCACCTTCCGATAATTGTAGACCCTTCTCATGGAATCGGAATATGGGAAAAGGTACCAGCAATGTCTATGGCGGCAGTTGCAGCCGGTGCAGATGGTTTAATCATAGAAGTTCATCACGATCCTGAGCATGCCATGTCAGATGGTTATCAATCGCTCACACCAAAAACATTTAAGAAACTATTAGAAAAACTTGAGCAGCTTGCTCCAATTGTAGATAAAGAATTGAAATTACTATGCGAGAAATAAATTATAATTATCCCGATGCAAAAGGAAAGTTCGGAATCTTCGGCGGTAAGTTTGTCCCGGAAACATTAATCCCTGCTCTTAACGAGTTGGAAGCTCTCTATCTTTCTGCTAAAGATGATGCTCAATTCAAAGAAGAGCTAAACGATTTACAAAAAAACTATAATGGCAGAGAAACTCCTTTAACTTACGCAGAACGTTTAACAGAATATTTTGGAAAAGCTAAAATTTATCTTAAGCGTGAAGATTTATGCCACACCGGTGCTCATAAATTAAATAACGCACTTGGGCAGGTTCTATTGGCCAAGCGATTAAATAAGAAAAGAATAATTGCTGAAACTGGCGCCGGTCAGCATGGTGTCGCAGTCGCCACCGTCTGTGCCAAATTTGGATTGCAATGTGTTGTGTATATGGGAGAAACCGATGTTGAAAGACAAAGTCTTAATGTATTCAGAATGAAGTTGATGGGAGCAGAAGTAATTCCTGTTTCATCCGGAAGCAAAACTTTAAAAGATGCAACCAATGAAGCAATTCGCGATTGGGTTACTAACGTTAAAGATACTCATTACATAATTGGCTCTGTAGTTGGCCCACATCCTTACCCGATGATTGTTAGAGATTTCCAATCTGTAATAGGAATTGAAGTTAAAGAACAAATTTTGAAAGTAGAAAATCGATTGCCTGATTACATAGTTGCCTGCGTTGGGGGCGGAAGTAATGCAATGGGAATTTTTTACCCGTTTATTGATGATAAAGCCGTCAATCTTATTGGAGTTGAAGCTGCCGGACTTGGATTGAATACAGACAAACATTGCGCTTCATTATCTCTTGGTAAAGAAGGAATTTTCCAGGGAATGTATTGCTACTTAATCCAGGATGAGAACGGACAGGTATCTGAAGTATATTCAATTTCTGCCGGGCTTGATTATCCCGGAGTTGGCCCTGAACATAGTTTGCTTAAAGATTTGCAACGTGTAGAATATTTTTCAGTTACAGATAAAGAAGCATTGGATGCAACTATTCTGCTGGCAAAAACCGAAGGCATTCTTCCGGCATTGGAAAGCGCTCATGCTGTCTCACATCTCAATAAACTTATGCCGACTACTAACAAGGATGAAATTGTAGTTGTAAACATAAGCGGCAGAGGAGATAAGGATTTAAATACAATAATTAAAAATGTCGAGTTGTAATATATTATGGCGAATTTAAAAGAGCATATTCAATCTGTTAATAATAAAAATGAAAAAGTATTGTCTATCTTTCTGACTGCTGGATTTCCCAACAAAAATAAGTTTGTTGATTTAGCATGCAAAGTATTTGATGCCGGAGCTGATATTATTGAACTTGGAATTCCCTTCAGTGATCCGCTTGCAGATGGACCAGTAATTCAGCACTCATCTCATCTAGCTATTCAAAATGGTGTCAGCATAAAAGATGTGCTTACTTACACGGAACAAATCAAAAATAAAAACGATAAGCCGATTGTATTGATGGGATATGCAAACCCGATCTTAAACTATGGTAAGAATAATTTCTTCAGAGATGCAAAACAAGCCGGCGTACATGGATTAATAATTTCTGATGTACCACTTGAAGAATACGATTCATTCTTTGAAGAACAGAATGATCTGGATGTTGTGCTTTTAACAACACCAACATCTACTGAAGACAGAATCATGGAAATTGATGAGAGAAGTAAAGGTTTTATCTATTGCGTAAGTGTAACGGGAACAACAGGAATTCGAAAAGAATTTTCCAGTGAGACTTTGAATTCTCTGAAATCGACTCATTCAATTGTTAAGAATAAAATGCTTGTGGGATTTGGAATTTCTTCACCGGAAAATATAAAACAAATATCTCCTTTCTGTGATGGAGTAATTGTTGGCAGCGCCGTTATAAAGAGGCTGATGAACGGAGATTATAAGATAGACGTTGAGGAAACTGTTAAGCTGGTTAACCAATTAAAGGAGGTTTGCAAAACTGTATAATTATAAATAACCATTATCAGGTAGGTTTAAAAGTTGCAAGCTCAAGATTTTTAACAACTTTATAATGTTTTGTATTTCCTGTTAAAAGCTTTAGCCCATTTGCTGTTGCAGTAGCGGCAATTAATGCATCTGCCAAAACAAGAGAGTTACCTAAAAAATACTGTTCAACCAGGAACATTGCTTTGGCAGAAATATCTTCATTAATAAAAAGTATTTTAACATTCCATTTTCTTAATGCACTTCTTAATAGTGTCAACTCGCGTTTGTTTCTCATACCTTGCACTAATTCCATATAGGTAATTACAGAAATATAAAAACCATTTAATTTTTCTATAATTGTTTTTGCTTTTATATTACCTTTCATATACCAGATTAGCACATCGGTATCAATTATCATAATACCTTCCTTTTCTGATTTCTCTAACAAATTCTTTCACATTTTTAATATCCTCACGGTCTTTCCAAATGCCGAAAAGTTCATTTGATTTTTCTTTATTGATTTTAAGTTTCTTTATTGGAACCAACTTAGCATATGGTTTTCCCCTGAAGGTAATTACCACTTCTTCACCTCTTGAAACAGAATCCAGGAGTTCTTTTGTATGAAATCTAAGCCCTTTAGCTGTCGAGTGCATTTTTTATTTCCTCTTCTAAGTTTACACTTTGAAATATAAACTTTGATAAGCAAATAATCAAAATAGAAAACACTGAAGATATTTTGGAAGTTATTTTGTTGATACTTCTTCGTATTCCACGTCCATATGATAGTCCCATTTATCAAAGTACAGGTTACCGCCGCGCCATTCAACTTCACCGCGCTGGAAATCAACCGTCTCACTGCGGGGATAAATCTTTGCCGGGAATAAAGGCTGAGAATAATCATCATTTGCAATTAACCTGTATTGATCCAATCCACCCAAATAAAAATACTTTTCTTTTTCATCAGATAGATTCTGGATTCCGAAGGACTGATCAACAGGCACCCAGCCGTAGCCTTCAAAATATACCTCACCCCAATCATGTAAATTTACTTCTACCGGATGAAGCATCCATCCGCTTTGCCACTTTGCCGGTATTCCGTTGTAACGGCAAAGAGTTACAAATAATAAAGTCTTAATTCCGCAATCACCATGGCCTTCGCGCAAAATGTAATCGGAAATATTTTCAATCGTGGAATACTCTCTTGCTCCTGCCCATGGTTTAGTCTGGGAAATCCAGGTAAATATTTTTTTTGCTTTTAAATATGGATTTGTTTCGTCACCGATTATTTTTTCAGAGACTTCTTTTACTCTATCTGTAAAAACAATATGGAGTGGTCTTTCTGTTGTAAATACTTTATACAGGTCTGAGTTAACATCATAACCTTTTACTTTATCCGCTTCCACATTTGTATAATCGGCAAAAGAAGTATATTCCAATTCCATTTTGAATACAGTCGGTTTATCTTTAACTGCCTTCTTTTCAACATAGATTGTTCTCTGAAGATTTTTATTATCGGCAATTATATATTCCTGTTCACTTATGGAATTCAGTTTTATGTTTTCCTGCCTGTTTTTTATTTCTCGTGGAAATGGAAGCCAGCATCTGATAACTTCACCATCTGGAACGAAATTTGGGTCAACTGTTAAGGAATATTTCAATTTCAGCTTCAAAGGATTAACATTACGAGTTTTGGCGTTAACCGAATTTGAGATAATTCCGGGAATTATTCCCTCACAGAATTTATCCAGTTCATCTTCCTTTTTTCCATCGATGTTTTGTTTTTGAGCTTTGGCTTCTTTATCAATTAAAAAAATGTTTGAAGCGGCCCTGGCAAAATATTTTTTTTCACCATCAATAACCATCATTTCCAGCACTTTACTTTCCTCCCACTTTTGCAGTAACTTCTCATCAGCATCAGGATAATATTTTTTTACGTATGTGAGAACATCATTATAGTTTTTATTGAAGTCCAGCCTTATTCTATTCAACCTGTCCTTTTGGAATTCAAGATCATACTTTTCAACTTCAGTAAGACTGACATTATGGAAAATTAGTGAATCAATCATCTTTGCGGCAATTGTAAAATTTCCTTTTGAAATCTCAAGATTAACTTTTTCATAATTGGTTTGAGAAAAAATAAATCCTGCAAATGCGATGATCAATAAAAGTGTTTTCATTCTCACTCCATTATATATTTGATATCAGAAAGTCAGCAAATTCCCTGAAAGCACCTTGGCCCCCTTTTTTTTCACAGCGGTAATCTACAATTTCAAGTACCTCGCCAACAGCATCGGCAGGTGCTGCACTTATAGAGACAGATTTCATTGCTTCAATATCATTAACATCATCACCTATATACGCGATATTATCAAAGGAAATATTTTTTAACTTGCATATTTCTTCGATCGTCTGTTTTTTGTCGGGAATATTCTTGTAGATTAGTTCAATACCAAGTCTTTGCCCTCTTACAACACCAATATCAGAAGCATCTCCGCTTACTATTGCAACTTCAATTCCCTTATCCCTTAATATGTGAACAGCCATACCGTCTTTTACCTGGAATCTCTTCATTACCAAACCTTCAATTGTATAATAAAGACCGCCATCCGTTAAAACTCCGTCAACATCAGTTATAAGAAGTTTAATATTTTTTATTTTATTGAAGAGACTATTATTCATAATTGCTCACTTTCTCACTTTTTAAGTAACAAACTAACAAAAGAATTTTTAATTGAAAACCATTAACGAGTAAAAAAAAACCCCGGTATAACCGGGGTTCTAATAGATTAAGCAATAATTTCCTTAGAAACTATAACGTACACCTAACTGCATCTGCCAGCGTGATAATAAATCACTGTATGTGAAAGGAGTATTGTTAGTAGGTTTAGAGAAACTATAAACCGGTGTATTTGCTACGCCATTATGTGTAACTCTTCCTCTGTAAGTAACTACATAGTAACTATATGAATAATATTCTATCCTTCCCCATTCCTTGTTCATCAGATTAAGAAGGTTAAGAATATCAAGCGAGAACTGGAAATGTCCTATTCCTAAGAAATCCGGTACATCCTGTGTAATTCTCATATCTAAGTAATTATTCCACGGTTCTCTTGCACCATTTCTTTCAGCAATTTTGCCTCGGTTTTCTTTTAGATAATCATTGTTTTCAATGAATGAATTAAGGTCTGCCCAGGTAGTACCTTCTTTTGTTGAAGGAACAAAAGCATTACTTGAAATAGAACCTAATAGAATTTCATCGCTGTTTCTTGGGATGTAGAATAAATCATTGTAGCTGAATCCGTCATTATTAACATCACCGCTTACAGTCCAGGAATACGGAGCACCGTTCTGTCCATTGTAGAACAATGAAATAGTAGTAGGAGCACCTTCAAAGAACTCTTCTGTATAGGATATTGAAGCATAAATTCTGTTTGGAATTTCATAGCTTGATGATGTAAGCTTTGGATTGTTCGGATCAATATCGATACCGTTATAGTTCATCTGCGAAGCAGCCTGTGATGAAGCTACGCTGTTCATATCTTTTGATACTTCATACTTATAAGCAGCATTGAATGAAAGTCCAAGCGGAACATTGCGTTGAACCTGGAATACTAAATCATACTGATAACCTTCACTGGTGTTATATAACTCAAGAACATCATAGAAGTTGCTGTTCTTACTGTCGGTTCCACCGTAAATTGGTCTTTTGTCAATTGCATCGGTTGATGTTGATGGTTTGATATTAAGCTTACGATAAATCATATCGTTCATTGTTTTGCTATACAAGAATTCAGCAGTACCAACAATTCCTTCAGGTAATTCCTGGTCAACTGCAAAATTGAACCTTAAGAGCTGAGGCAGTTTCAAATCAGGATCAGCTAAATCAATTTCAGACCTTACTTTTGGTGCACCAAGTAACCCATTAACGTCTCTTGAATCGCCTGCAACCATCTGGTTGTTCGGATCAACAATGAACGGGAATGTTTTTGAGTTTGAAGTATTTGAGAATGATACTTCCGCAAGAGTTGTTCCGGTATTACCAAAGTTGTTAGATAACCAAACATAAGGTACACGACCAGTGAAGATACCGATACCACCTCTTAACTGTGTTGTTCTGTCACCAAAAATATCCCAGTTGAATCCAACACGTGGAGACCATAATAGATTTCCGCTAGGAATATTTTTCGTATCATATCCGGTAAAATACTTTGAAACAGAATCATTATTGGCAGGACTATCCGGGAAAGTAGGTATATCTACTCTTAAGCCTAGGTTAATTTTTAATGTTGGCAATACTACCCATTCATCCTGAGCGTAGAATCCAAACTGAGCAACACTGAATGATGCAGCAGGATCGCCACCTCTTGAATATACGTGCTGATAATATGATGGAATATTGTTAATGAAATTATCTAAGCTCGTATAATTATAATATCCGAAAAATGAACGGACAAATAAATTCTTGAATGAGAAAAATTCGTTATGAGTACCAACCGTAAAAGTATGGTCGCCCAGGTAATAATTGAAGTTATCTGTGAATTCAAAAATATCTTGGTCGAGTGCATTTGCAGATGAGAATCTGTCCGGACCGGCATACATATAGAAAGTGCTGTTTAGTTCAGCTATTCTAACTTCAGGTACGTCTGCGGTTTTACCTTTTCTTTTATCTCTAATTGAAGTAAAACCGGCGATCAATTCATTTGACATATCATTGCCAAAAGTACTGTTTAACTGTACAACAATATTATTTGTTGTATTTGTCATTTCATAAGGTTGAGTACTGAAAAGTAAAGTTGAAGCTGATCTGCTGTTATAATATTTATCAGATGAAGCATCAACTAAATTATAATGCATAGTTAACTGATGGTTCTTTGCAAGGTTATAATCAAAACGCAAGAATATCTTAGAACTAGGCTGTTCGAAAGTTACGTCATCATAATTTCCTGCATCATAACCTCTTTTTGCCAATTCGCTTTTCATTTGATCGGCATATGCTTTTAATTCAGCAATCGTTTTACCACCAAAACCATTAAGCAATGCTGTTTGCTTCTGTGGTTGTGAGTTAGCAGTTAATTCGCCGTTAACAAAGAAGAAAAGTTTATCTTTAAGAATTGGTCCACCGACCCTGAAACCATATTGATAATCTGTAAAATCAGGATAATCAGATTCAAACGTTGTTGGATTTTTTCCGACAAAGCTTTGATTTCTTCCATAGAAATAAACTGAACCGGAATAGTTGTTTGTTCCTGAACGCGTAATGGCATTGATTCCACCTCCGGTAAAGCCGCTCATCTTTACATCAAAAGGTGCAACGTTAACCTGGAACTCACGTATAGCATCTAAGCTTATCGGATTTGTATTTGACTGACCGCCAGGTGTTCCTGTGCTTCCCAATCCAAACAAATCGTTATACTGTGTTCCATCAATCTGTATGTTGTTGTAGCTTGATTTTCTACCAGCCGCCTGCAAGTTACTTCCACTAAACATAGGAGATAGTTTTGCGAAATTCTGGAAACTTCTTGTAGTAGTCGGAAGCGCATCAATTTCCTTTAAAGAAACGTTTTGAGCTGCTCCTGTTCTACTCTGGCTTAATACAGCACTTTTTTCTGCAACAACGGTTACTCCGCTTAGTTCTACTTCCTGCTCAGGTAGTATAAAATCAATTTTTAAATTCTGACCTAAAGCAAGATTAATATTCTCCTGCATTTCTGTTTTGTAACCAATGAATGTAACCTTAACCGTGTAAGGACCACCAACACGAAGGTTTAATAAATTAAACCTGCCATCTGAACGGCTCGTTGTTCCAAAATCTGTTCCTGATGGAATATGCTGAGCAATAACGGTAGCTCCTGCAAGCGGGCTTCCATCTTTGTCAGTAACTACTCCGTTCATTGCTGCAGTTGTAATACCCTGCGCATACAGAGCAACCTGACTAAGCAAAATAAAGAAGAGAGGAACCAGGAACCTTTTTGTAAATAGACTCATAAATTTCTCCTTATTAATTATGAAAATACAATTGAACTACATTTGTTTATTTGGATACAGAAAATATTTTTTTGATGTTATATAAGACATAAGGAAAGCATGTTTTATAGAAAAATTGAAAATCCGTGTAATTATTTTTTATTGATACAAATTTTCTAAGAATCGCCACTTAAATTAGAAGCAAATTTTTCAAAAGTAAAGTATTTTTTTTTATTTTTACCATTAACTTATTATTAATTTTTTCAGAAATGTTATGCAGGCAAAACATTCTTTCAAATTTTATCTTTTAATAATCTTTTCATTTTATTCACTGACAGCAGTACAGGCAAAAGCAGTTGAACCTTACGTTATTCTTGTTTCATTTGATGGTTTCAGATGGGATTACCCTGACAGAGGAATAACGCCGAATCTTGATTTTTTTAAAGTTAACGGAGTAAAAGCCTTATCATTTAAACCTGCGTTTCCTTCAAAAACTTTTCCTAATCATCTTTCAATTATTACCGGAATGTATCCGGAGAACCATGGAATAATCCAGAATGAATTCGAAGATCCATTTGAAAATACGAGCTATGGAATAAGTGATACTGTTTCTGTCCGCGATGCTAAATGGTACCAGGGAGAAGCATTTTGGGAAACTGCTGAAAGACAAGGAATTAAAACTGCAAGTTTTTTCTGGCCGGGTTCAGAAGTAACACTTTCGTACAGACATCCAACGTATTATAAGAAATATGAACACGATCTTGATTACGGGAAAAGAATAGACGGAGTTATTGATTGGCTTAAACTGCCATATAACGAACGTCCGCATTTTTTAACGATGTATTTCCATGAAACTGATTCCAAAGGCCATCGTTTTGGAACTACCGGTATTGAGATTAACAATGCCATCCATTTACTAGATAGCCTTGTGGGACATTTATATAAACGACTGAAAGATATTAATATGGCTGATAGCGTTGATATCATTCTCCTTTCAGATCATGGAATGACTAATCTTGATAAAGAGAGGAAAATAAATATTGAGAGTTTGCTTGATATAAAATGTAAAATTATTGGTTTTGGTCCAGTTATGATGATTGAACCGCCAAAACAAAAAGTAGAGGAAGTTTATTTAGAATTAAAGAAATCGGCAAATCATTTCAGAGTGTTCAAGAAAAATGAAGTGCCTGAATATCTTCACTTTTCCAAAAATCCACTTATTAGCTCCATTGTTGTTGTCGCAGATTTAGGTTGGGTTTTATATGATAATAGCTCTGAGAAAATAATTAAGAGATATTCGTTTGGCGGAGACCATGGTTATGATAACAGCGAGATTGACATGCACGGAATTTTTTATGCCATTGGTCCTCATTTCAAAAAGAATTTTTTAACCGGTACTTTGAACAACATTGACGTTTATCCATTACTTAGTAAAATTTTCGGGATACAACCAAGAAACAATATAGATGGTAAACTCGAACGAATTGAATTCATTCTTAATAAATGATTGTAAGTTGCAAAATTCGTTTATATATTTTCAAAGAAATATTTGGAAGCATTCTTTAATCTAAAGGTTTGAAAACATTTCTCGTAATTAATAGTTGATAATAGATGGGCAGCCCGGACAGCAAATATATAGTTAATCTTATTGCAAGTGCAAAGAAGGGAAATAAAAACTCTTTCCTGCAATTAGTTGAATTAAACCTTGGCAATATTTATTTGCTAAGTTTGAGGTTGCTTAAAAACCAAAAGATGGCTTCTGAAATAACCGGAGATATCTTCAATCATACCTGGCAGAATCTAAAACAGATCAGGAGCGATACAAGCTTTACTGCTTGGCTTCATGGCATCGCAATTTATAAAAATCTGGAATTGTTCAGAAATAACAAATATATAAACAAAAACCAGAACTCCACGGACACTACCCCAACTGATCAAAGGAATAAGAAACTTGAAAACCTGATTAACGGACTTGAGAGTGAGGAAAGAATTGCATTCGTACTTCACGATATTGAAGGTTATAAATATGGGGAGGTTTCCGATTTGATGCCTGAATATTCCGAACAAACAATAATTGAATTTGTGTTTTCTGCAAGAAAAAAGTTAGCAAAAGGATTTGAATATGACCTGTGAGAATATTCATGACATTGCTAATAAATTTCTTGACAAGACAATTACAAAACATGAGTTAGATGAACTTGAAACTCATTTTGAATATTGCAGGAATTGTAAGAGAATATTCGATTCTTACAAGAAACTTTCTTTTGAACTGAATAATATTGATTCCACAACACCACCACCCGCATCGATTTTAGAACAACTTGTAATAAATCTTCAAAGTAAGGAAGTAGCTGGAACAGAATTAAAGGAAGAGAAAGCAATTAAACCAGTGAATGATAAATCTAACCGGGAAATTGAAAAACGAAAGGAAAAAGTTAAGATAAAATCTGAAGAGTTGTTGTTTTCAAGTAAACCGGAGATTTTTTGGAAAAGACATAAATTATCCATCCTGCTTGTTTTTATTGCTTTGTTAATATGTGCAGCCGGTGTAATATATTTTTCTTTTTTCTATAATAGAAATACATCACCCTGGCAAATTATTGGATATAGTGGTAGTTATCATTTTTCAGAACAAAAAAATTCACGAGATAATTTTTATCTTAATCAAAAAATAATTACTGATGCAAACAGCGGCGTTGTAATCGCTATTCCGAAACTTGGCAGATTGAGTTTAGAACCGCTTACAGAAATCAAGTTGGTAAATGATACGGAAAACTCAAGCAGAGTTTTTCTTTACAAGGGGAAAGTTAAGATTTCCACATTAATTCAAAATAAACAATTTTCTGTTGAAACAATGAATGCTGCTTTTACAGAAAATCTAACTGATTTTTCGGTTGAGCAATTGTCATCAGGAATTACTCACGTTGAAATAAATTCCGGTTCACTTACAATTAGTACCTTAAACCAAGTTTTCAGATTACCCGGCAAATACAAGTGCGATATTCTTACGAAGAACAGCTATAATATCCCGGTTCATATGGATGCAAGTGTTAAATTTTTACACGGGCTTAAAGAGTTTGAACTTGGGAATATTAATATTGAAATCCTATCCCGGATACTTGATGCGGCATCAGTTAAAGATATTTTTTCTTTATGGCATTTAATTAAAAAAGCAAACAGAATTTACAGACCGATAATTATTGACAGGCTCAATTCACTATCACCTGTACCTGAAAAAGTTACGAAAGAAGGCGTTATGCAACTGAATAATGAAATGATGAACACCTGGTTAGATAAAATGATTTCGCAGGTTTGAAACCAAGTTACTCTAATTCCTCTCCACCAAGTTCATTTATAATTGCATTAATTAAATCGCTGTTAACTTTTCCGTTTGCGTTATTCACCCTGCTGCCGGAATTATTTATGAAGTTGATTTGAGTCTCAGGATTCTCCTGCTGATTTATCTGATATTGACCACCAAAGAAATCATTTACTTTCCCATCAAGATATTTTTTATTCTGTTCAAGTATTGATTTAATTGATGGGTCGTTGGTGCTTACATTCAGATTACTCCCTGCAGACCCAAGAAATTGAAGGTTTGAAAGAGCAGAACCAACGACAAGTTTTTCCTGGTTAACAGATTTTACAAAACTTTTCCATTTCGTAGTAAGATCCTGTGCGGAATAATTTGCCGCACTGAATGAATCCTTGTTGAAATTCCGAATATCAGGTTTTGGTTCGTTAAAAGATTTGCCCTGATTTTCTTCCGGTTGAAAGAAAGTTGGCGCAGCGTACATATTCTTGGATTCTTTAACTTCACCCTGACTATTTAAACGTCGTTTAAGATCATCTAATTTTTCAAGCGCTTCTTTAATTGAAATTGCTTTTTCCAATCCGATTAAGTGACTTAAAGAAACTTCTATTTTCAATCTCTGGTTTACTGCATAACGCAATTCCTGGAAAGTTTTATTTAGAAAACTGAGAATTCTAAGTAAATCACTTTCAGAATATTTTCCCCTGTAAGCAAAATATCTTTCAAGGTAAATTTCTGCCGATTCAATTAATTCTGTTTTACCAGTAACCACAACCGTCAAAATATTTCTGAAGTGTTCAATCAAGCCATTTGTAAAATCAATAAAATTCCAGCCTTTATCAAATACTTGCTTGGTAACTTCAAAAGCGGCGGCAAAATTTTTGTTTATTATTGAATCGGAAATCTGGAAATAAACTTCATCATCAATAAGGTTGAGCATTGTACTTAATGTTGACGATTCAACTTTACCTTCACTGTAGGATGCAATCTGGTCAAATAAGCTTTCGGCATCGCGTAATGCGCCGTCAGCTTTCTTTGCAATTATGGTTAGCGATTGATCATCAATATCAATTTTTTCTTCTTCTGCAATTTTTTTCAACAGGTTTTTAATTGCGTGCATTTCAATTCTTCTGAAATCAAAACGCTGGCATCGGGAAATAATTGTTAACGGCACTTTATGTACATCTGTCGTAGCAAAAATAAATATCGTGTGTTCAGGCGGTTCTTCAAGAGTCTTTAATAATGCATTGAATGACTCTGTTGTAAGCATATGAACTTCATCGATAATGTAAACTTTGTACTTCCCTTTTGTAGGCGCATATTTTACTGATTCACGAAGTGTTCTTATCTCGTCAATTCTTCTGTTTGATGCACCGTCTATCTCGATAATATCAAGCGACTGGCTTGAATCAAATGAGCGGCACATTTCGCATTCATTGCAAGGCTCAGCATCAACAGGCGAAAGACAGTTCAGGGATTTGGCTAAAATTCTTGCCGTTGTAGTTTTGCCAACACCTCTTGGCCCGGCAAATATAAATGCGTGAGCAATCCGCTTATTTTTAATTGCATTTTTTAAGGTTGTTGTAATATGTTCCTGACCAATAACATCTTCAAATCTTGCAGGGCGCCATTTCCTTGCTGTTACTACGAAATTCATAATTTCTCTATAGAATAATTTTCTTAAAATTTATTTTCGAATTAAGTATATCAATTAATTTTTCAAGATAAAACTTGTCGGTCTCGTTAAATGAATTATAACTTGTGCTGTCTAAATCCAGGACACCAAATAAGTTTTCATCATTCATTATCGGTACAACTATTTCAGATCGCGATTCAGAATCACATGCAATATGACCGGGAAACTCGTTAACATCTTTTACAATTATTGTTTCTTTTCGCTCTGCCGAAGCACCGCAAACTCCATTTCCAATATTAATATTCGTACAAGCAACCTTTCCCTGGAATGGACCAAGCACCAATTTATTTCCGTCAAACAGATAAAATCCAGCCCAGCTTACTTTATCAAAAGATTGTTTAATGGCAGCTGTAAAGTTTGCAAGATTAGAAAAATAATTATCCTCTTCATTCAACAGGTTTTCAACCTGGGGAATCAGAGCAATATATTTTTCCTTATCGCTTAAATCTTTATTTATTAATACAGTTTCAGACAACTTATTTCTTTTTACCTGTTTTACTTTGCTTCGGTTTATCTTCATCATAGAAGACATGTTTAATAGCATCAACAATCTTTTCAACAGGAACTATCTTTAAACCATCTTTAACTTCAGATGGAATTTCAAGAAGATCCTTTTCATTTTCCTTGGGAATTAGAACGGTTGTAATGCCGCTTCTTTTTGCTGCCAGCAGTTTTTCATTCAGTCCGCCGATTGGCAGAACATTTCCTCTTAAGGTAATTTCACCTGTCATAGCCACATCGCTTCTTGCAGCTTTTCCACTAAATGAAGAGTATAATGCCATTGCCATTGTTATACCTGCAGATGGTCCATCTTTGGGAATTGCACCTTCCGGTAAGTGAATATGAATCTCTTTCCCTTTATAAAAATTTGGATTGAGTTTTAGCGCTTTGGCATTTGAACGTATATAACTTAAAGCAGCCAATCCGGATTCTTTCATAACATCACCAAGCTGACCGGTAAGAATAAGCTTTTCTGCACCGCTCATAACAGTTGCATCCACGTTAAGTATTTCACCACCGACGCTTGTCCATGCTAATCCAACAACGCTGCCAATTCTTTTTTCCTTATCTGTCTTCCTTCTTCTGAACTTAGGAACGCCAAGATATTCAATAACTTTATCTTCGTTAACAATATTATGGAGAGATTTTTTTCCGTTTCCATTCTTTAATTGAATAAGAACTATTTCTCTTGCAGTTTTTCTGCAGACAGTTGCTATTTCCCTTTCCATATTTCTAACACCGGCTTCACGGGTATACTCGGAAATAATTTTAAGAACTGCGGGATCCGTAAAATTAATTTTCTGATCGGTTAACCCATGAGCATTAAACTGCTTTGGTATTAAATGCCGTTTAGCAATCTCAAGTTTTTCGTGATCAAGATATCCCGGCAATTCAATTATTTCCATCCTGTCCTGAAGCGGCAGAGGTATGTTGTATTTAATATTTGCAGTAGTAATAAACATTACCTGGGATAAGTCGTAATCAAGATCCATATAATGATCATTAAAAGTATGGTTCTGCTCGGGGTCTAAAACTTCAAGCAATGCAGATGACGGATCACCACGAAAGTCCATACTCATCTTATCAATTTCATCAAGTAATAATACAGGATTTATACTTCCCGCTTTTTTCATTGATTGAATTATTTTACCAGGCATTGAACCAATATAGGTTCTTCTGTGCCCGCGGATTTCAGCTTCGTCTCTTACTCCGCCAAGACTAACGCGCACAAAATTCCTTCCCAATGCTCTTGCTATTGATTTTCCAAGTGAAGTTTTTCCAACTCCCGGAGGACCGACAAAACAAAGTATTTGTCCCTTCATTTGCTTTACAAGATTCAGGACTGCAATATATTCAACTATTCTTTCTTTGGGTTTATCCAAACCAAAGTGGTCTTCATCTAAAATTTTACGCACGTAGGTTATATCAAGATTGTCCTTCGTCTTTTTATTCCATGGAACTTCAAGTATCCAGTCAAGATAATTCCTGATTACTGTAGATTCAGGTGACATTGGCGGAGTTTTTTTCAACTTATTAAATTCTTCCAAAGCCCTGTCTTCAGCATCCTTGGGCATCTTTGCTTTCTTGATTCTGTCTTTAATCCGGTTAAGTTCAGGACTGTTATCCTCATCGTCGCCAAGTTCGTCCTGTAAAATTCTTATCTGTTCCTGTATAATAAATTTTCTCTGGGTTTTTGCAATATTCTCCTGAACCTTATGTTCGATTTCTTTTTCCACTTTCAGAATATCAATTTCAGAATTCAGGATTTTGATTATCTCATAAAGCTGATCTTTAATGGTGAATTGCTGAAGTATTTTTTGTTTAACCTCAATGTTCTGAGTAATATTTGCTGCAACATAAAAAAGCTTTCTATCCGGTTCATCAATATTATCATATGCATTCAGCGCCTCAGCTGGAATTGTCCTGTTAATCTTAACATATTCCTTAAACAAAGCAGTCATCTGGCGGATAAGAGCATTCATTTCAACCTTATCATCTTCCTGCGGGACAATAATTTCAACCTCACATTCAAAAAACTCCTGGTTCTCTGTAAAGTTTAAAATCTTACCCTGGATTATACCATCAACAAGAATCTTCATTAATCCGTTGGGCAGTTTTAGAATCTGGATAATCTTTGCGACTGTTCCGTCAAGATAAATATCCTCTTTTTTAGGGTCTTCGATGTTAGCTTTTTTTTGTGCTGCAAGAAAAATAAATTTTGATGTTTCCAGCGCAAAATTTGCAGCTTTGATTGATTGTTCACGACCAACGAGTACAGGAAAGATCATATATGGAAATATCACGTTATCTCTTAATGGTAAGATGGGAAGGACACGCGGAATCTCATAAACAACCGAATTTTCCAATGCATCTGCCGGTTTTACATTATCTTTAATATCCAAGTTTTGGCTCCAGTTTTACATAAATTTTCGTTCAAAATATACCAAATATTAGATAGGCTATCAAGGAATGTAAAAGTATGTTGCATTCTTAATTCAATTAGATATGTAAATGCTTTTAATAATAACATAAACTTCCGGCTATTGCCCAAAATAGATTATTTCATTTCAGAGGCAAATTCTTTTGCTTAAATTTGCATAACAAAATTAAGCTATATAAAATGATTAACGACATAATTCAAATTGCTAAAGAAGCCGGTGAAATAATCAGAGGTTCATACCGGCAGAATTTTAATGTTGAGTTTAAAACAAACCACACAAATCTTGTAACTGAAGTTGATAAAAAATCCGAACAGCTTATTATTGATTTCATTAATAAAAAATACCCGGGACATGGAATACTTGCCGAGGAATCCGGAGGCAACTATAATAACAAAGAATATATTTGGGTAATTGATCCGCTTGATGGTACAACAAATTTTGCACATGGCTTACCAATTTTTTCAGTTTCAATTGGTGTTGTTAAAAACAATGAAATAATTGCCGGGGTTGTTTACGATGTAATGCGTGATGCATTATATTCTGCCGAAAAAGGAAATGGCTCATTCTGTAATGAAAGGAAATTAAAAGTAAGTGAGAATAATATACTTGCACATAGTTTGCTTGTTACTGGTTTTCCGTATGACATTGCCCAAAACCCGGATAATGCAATTGAGTTATTCGCAGCATTCCTTAAATCATCAAGAGCAGTAAGAAGACTTGGCTCTGCTGCAATTGATATTTGTTATGTTGCAGACGGAATCTTTGACGGTTTCTGGGAAGTAAATCTTAATCCATGGGATATTTGCGCAGGTAAGCTGATACTTGAAGAGGCTGGTGGATTGTTTACGGATTTTCATGGGAACAGAAAAGACATCTTCAATAAACAAACACTTGCTACGAATGGTAAGATCCACAAACAGATGATAGACATAATTGAAAGAACGAACAGGCAATTATAAATTCCACTTATTGGAAATGAGTACAATAATTTTGAGATGGAAGGTTTATATTTCAACCGAAAAAATTATCTCTTTATAAATCTTATTAATTCTATAACCTAATTTTTGGGAGGTCTTAATGAAACTAAAGCATTTACTTTTACTGATTGCACTCTTATCAATCTATTCAATTAACTTCAGCCAATCTCCGTTGGACCAGGGTAATTACCAGTTGGCAGGAAGCGTTTCTTTTTCCAAAGCAGAAGACAACAATGAATATTTTCATGATAAATCTCTTTATATCCAAGCATCACCGCAGTTATCCTATTTTGTAATTGATAACCTTCTTGTTGGAGGACTTCTATCATTTCGTTATAGTGAGTACGAATGGACTTCACGGGAATCTTATTTTTCTGTATATAGATCTTTAAGTGTTGGACCATTGGTTAAGTATTATTTCAGAACAGAAAGTATCATTCCTTTTGTTGGGGCATCTGCAACCTATCTAAAATATTTTGGAGAAGATGAATATGCATACTCGCTAAGCTTTAGTGCTGGAGTAAATTACTTTATAGCCAAAAGCCTTGCGTTAGAACCATTTGTACAGTATGATATGACAAATTATTACAAGCCGGAATCTGATATGAAAGAATTTTCTTTTGGTTTAAGACTGAATTATTTTATCATCAAATAAATATTTAAAACAGAAAAACCGGGATTCACTTTCCCGGTTTCCTTTTTATCTAAATGAATTCTTTTCTTTTGCCTACATTAAAAATTAATTAAAAAAATTTAGTTGTATTGATTATTCATAAAAAAGCCGAAGAGTATCTCCGGCTTTAAAATTATCTATTTGATTTTCGACAATAAAAAATCGAAAAGCTTTTAGGTTAAATCAGATTCAAATACTTAGCGTCAAAATAACAAATGAATTCTTCATATGAGGATTATAAACAAATTGAACTCCCATGGGTATTGAAAGATCATCTGTAACCTTAATTGATTTTTGCAGACTTACACCAGTATTAACAATTTCAAGCTTATCAGTATTAACTGAATGCCATACGCTGTAACCTTTGGCCGTTCCAATAAAGACGTCAATATCAATATCGTTTATGTTAGTAAAAAATCCAGCTTCAAGATATAAAGAATGTATATCCGGGTCATAACCATGAACATTCTGGCTTATAAGAAAACGTACCGGGAAAGATTTTGTTCCGGTGTAAGCTAATGATATTTCTACTGTATGAGCGCCGGTCGTATCGTTAGTAAAATTTGTAAACGGTATATTAAGGAAAGGAAAGAAGTAATCTGCTGCTTTTGCGGTCAGGGTTCCAAAATCAGTCTCGTATCCCAGTTCTAAAATAAAATCATTCTCAGCATATTCACCAGTAAATCCATACGAACTGTAAACACCAAAGTTAAGGTTAAACCGTTCGGACAGGTCCAGATCAATCGTAGCATAAGGTTCTATATGCGGATAAGGATCTAGTTCGCAGCCGCGCCAAACATACCTGCTAACAAAGTCAGCACCCAAATCAAAATTAATAATTGATTTACTGGAATCCTGACTAAAACTATTAATAGTAAACATCAGCAGAAACAAAAAGGAATAAATTGAAACGGACAGAATATTTTTACCGCTTTTCATGATTACCACTCGCTTTGTTAATTTGGATAAATACCGGAACCAAAGATACTTTTTTTACTATTCAATTTGAATAATAAATTGACCTGCGGAGAAAGAAAATTATCACTATTGTCAACTGTGAAATCAAAAGTGAAAAGATCATAAAAAATGAATATAGTTTAAAAGATTTATTAAATTTTTGAAATCAATTCTTCTCTGACAGTTGTAGTGAGTAAATATACCTTTATTGTAGTACTTTTCTTAGCGTAAGAAAAGTACCAAAAGAATCATGCACTATAAAATAATCCGCCTTTGGCGGACTAAAATTATCCTACGTTTCGTTACAGAAAAAAAACTCCTCCGGCTAACGCCGGACTCAAACAGTTTTTTCTGCTTAACCTGCCTGCGGCAAGGCAGGCACTTCACTACAGATAATTTCTTAACGATTTTCTTTTCATGTGCATTAATCTGTATAGTTATTTTAGACAGGTATTAAAACTATCACTGATTAAATTTTATTTTAAACAATAAACACTGCTATCTTCAGAAGCTTGGAAAATCTCATTTTATCTTTCTTCAAGAAATTTATTTATCATTTCTTTTATCTTCACTTTAGTATTATCATCGGATTGAATTGAAGGCGACTCAAGCAGTGAATAGAGTTCAGATACGTTTATCATTTTCTGTTTGATATTATTGGCAGCCATTTTATTCTTAAATTCCTGGACCTGATTTTCAATTACATCTTTTGTTTCACCTTCAACAAGAGTCATAAGCATAGCAACAAGACGATTTAGAATTTTGACCACAGCTTCTGCTGAAAATCCGCCGAGCAGAGCAAATAAAGACGGGGTCATCTGGAAAAGTATTTTGCTGCCAACGTCCTGTCCCGGTGTTGGAAAATAACTTACCTTAATAATGTTTGCTAAAATTATTCCCGCAATTACCCCGATTATTATTCTCGAATAATAATTTGCAATGTAGTAATCATCAAACGTCCTGGCAAGTACATATCTCTTTGCCGTATTAAGAGTATAGAAACAAGCGCCTAAAAAAGCCGAGAACATTAAGAGTAACTGAAGGTAAATAATATTATCCGGATAGGAAGCGTTTACATAACTGAAAATAACATAGCCAACAAGGCAGATAATGCTTATCAGCCAGATGTCCCTGATAAACGGTGTGAACATCGGTCCCCACCCACCGAACAATTTGGCTTTTGGAATTGTATTTTCGAGCGAACACGGAGTAGCCGGCTGACAAAGCGTTGTCAGTTCATTCAGCATTTTTGTAATTGTATCTTTGTCCGGTTCTACAGCATCCGCAATTTTCAATTGAAGTTCGAGCGTTTTCTCTTTGTTAAGCTTATTAGATTTAATTTTATCTTCATACTCAATTTTAAGCCTGGATGTCTTTAAGTTTATTGATGATAAAGATGAACCGATCCAGTCCGGCACTTTTTTGCCTTTCTCAATAAGATAATCAAACATTAATTCACAGTTAAAAAGCTGGCGGTACAGAAGAACTTTAAGATTGAATTTGGGATCAGCAGTTACATTACGTGACATAAACACCTCCCTTAAATTGATAGACTCACTTCAATGAAAATAATATCGGATTATGATTTGCAAAAATAAAATTGAATTACAATATTGTTTGAGATTTTGTCCTTGTAATAAAATCTATTCTGATTTCCGGATTTACTTTACAAATAGAAGTTAACCATTACAGAAATTTCACCTGAATATTATTTACCATCAGATTCAACAAATGCTTCATGAGAATGAATAATTTTCCATCCGTCTTTTTCTTTTTTCCATACCATAGTAAAAACGTGTTTGGATTTCCAACTTGATCCATTCATTAAAAGCATATCTCCATTTTCTTCGCTTGTCATAAGTGCCAGATCCGGAGCAAGCGCTGTAACACGTACTTCAACCGGTTCAACAATTTGTTTTTCTCTCAAAGAAAAATATTTGGTTATTGTATCCACCCAGGCGCTTTTGCTTGAATAATAATCAGTCATAACCATCGCAGAAATAAATTCGTCCTTGCTGTAAAAATCGGACCAGGCAG
>QZKB01000135.1 GCA_003599415.1 Ignavibacteriales bacterium
TTGAAATGGATTTCACCCCCATATTGCAGAATTGTTTCTCTTATCGCCTGAACAACTTTTGGAAGTTTGTTTGAGCCGATATGCGGATGAGCATCAATCAGAATATCTTCATCTGCACCATGTTGTACAAACAAGTTCAGAATATTTTTTACGTTTCCGCGTTTTGTGGATCTTGTATAAAGTTTACCGTCGCTATATGTTCCTGCGCCGCCTTCACCAAAGCAATAATTAGAATCCGGATTTACAATGCTGTTTTGCTGTATATCTCTTAAATCTCTTCTTCTGCTTTGAACATCTTTCCCTCTCTCAAAAATTACCGGCTTAAATCCAAGTTGAATTAATTTAAGTGCGGCAAACAAACCACCAGGACCTGCACCGACTATTATTACCTTTTTATTATTGTCCACATGCCGGTAAATAATTTTTTCTTTAGGTTCAGGAGATTCATTTACAAAAACATTCACGAGCAGCTTAAAGCGTGGCTTACTTCCTCTTGCATCAATTGAGCGCCTGACAGGAACTACCGCTTTTATTTCTTCAGAATTTACTTTGGAAAGAGAAGAAGCAATCTTCTTTATAAGTTCTTTATCGAAAGCCTGTTTTGGCAGTAATGTAAGTTCAACTTGTTTTATCATTTTATAGTCCTCTGTCTATGAGGAAAAAATTATTTGATTCATCACGAATAGCTTAATGAAAATACTTCAATTGAATAGCCATCCGAAACTAATAGTTAACTAATATCAAAATGTTCCTTTTATTCTTCCGCCGTCTACCTGGATTGTTGTTCCGGTTATATAAGAAGCCTGTTCAGATGCAAGGAACGCTACGATAGCAGCAATCTCATCAGGCCGACCAAGCCTGCAAAGCGGTACCTCTTTAGCCATTTCTGCTAAAATATGTTCATGGGATTCGCCGGTTTGCTTTGCCTTATTTTTTGCAAGTTCATAAATCCTGTTGGTTAATGTATAACCCGGCGCTACATTATTAACAGTAATGTTAAACTTACCCAGTTCGTTGCTAAGTGTTTTTGCCCAGCCGATTATTCCTGCCCTAAGAGAATTTGACAACATCAGGTTATCTACCGGCTGTTTAACTGCAAGTGATGTAATATTTATGATTCTTCCCCAGTGTCTTTCTTTCATAGCAGGAACAACTCTTCTTGTAAACCTAACGGAGCTTAAAATTATTTGTTCAAAAGCTGACTGCCAGTCTTCATCTGTAAGTGAATCAAAAGGACCTGTTATTGGTCCGCCGCAATTATTGACAAGTATATCAATGCTTCCCAGAGTTTTTTCGACAACATTAATTGTTCTGTTTATATCACTTTCGTCGTTAATATCGCAAACAGCCCATACAGGTTCGACGTTGTATAATTTTTTTATTTCATCGGAAGTATTTATTAGTTGTTCTTTATTGCGTGAGCAGATAGCAACAGAGCATCCTTCATTAATCAGCATTTCTGCTACTGCTCTTCCTATACCAAGGCTTGATGCTGTAACTAAAGCAGTTTTACCTTTTATCTTAAAATCCATTTTAACCTCTCTTAAATAACCACTCCCCGAAAATACAAAATTCCATTCTGAGATTACACTTCAATTTTATGTCCGTTTAATTTTTTAATCTATTAGTTCCTTGAATTTTAACGAATAAAATAAAATTCCCCTTTTACTTTTCATTTAATATATTTCGGCAAACAATGATTGCTAATTTAATTGTAAGGTAAAAAAATGAAAAGATATTTAGTTACTCCGTTGGTGCTCGTTTTTATTTTCATTATATCATTCGCTTTACAAGCACAGTCTAATAAATTAAATCTGATGCCTGTCCCCCACAAACTCTCAGTTGATGGCGGTTATTTCAAACTCCAGAAAGATTTTTCAATCAGCATAAAAGGAAATCCTGACGAAAGATTATTTTCATATGCAACAAGAGTATTGAGAAGACTATCCAACAGAACAGGATTGTTTTTTCCGCAGGACGTTTTAACGAAGGATAACACAATTAATAATGATGAGTTTATAATTAACTGTAATAGACCAGGCAAAATTGTTTTAGGTGAAGATGAATCATATGATTTAATAGTTTCATCAGGTAAAATTGAATTGAATGCAGAAACCGATCTCGGAGCGATGAAAGGACTGGAAACACTGCTTCAGCTTTTAGATATTCAAAATGGAGACTATGTATTTCCGAATGTTACAATTAACGATAAACCACGTTTTCCATGGCGCGGAATAATGATTGATGCAAGCCGTCATTTTGAACCTGTAGAAGTAATTAAAAGAAATCTTGATGCAATGGCTTCCGTAAAGATGAACGTTTTTCACTGGCATTTAAGTGATGACCAGGGTGTTCGTGTTGAAAGTAAAGTTTTTCCGCAGATTCAAAAACTTTGTTCTGATGGATTATACTACTCGCAGGAACAAATTAAAGACGTTATTCGGTATGCTGCAGACAGAGGCATCAGAGTTTATCCCGAATTCGATATTCCGGGTCACTCTACTGCATGGTTTGTTGCTTTTCCGGAACTTGCAAGCGCTCCTGGGCCATATAAAATAGAACGCAACTGGGGTGTGTTTGATCCTACTTTTAACCCGACTATTGAACAGACTTATGAATTCTTCGATAAGTTGTTTGCAGAATGGACAAAACTTTTTCCCGATGAATATTTTCATATCGGTGGTGATGAGAATAACGGGAAGCAGTGGAATGAGAACAAAGATATTCAGGATTTCATGAAGAAGAATAACATTAAAGATAACCATGCTCTCCAGGCATACTTCAATAATAGAATTTTAAAGATACTTACCAAGAACAATAAGAAAATGATCGGTTGGGATGAAATTCTTCATCCGCAAATGCCGACAAATATTGTTATTCAATCATGGCGCGGAACAGACGCTTTGGTTGAAGCTGCAAAGAAAGGCTACATGGGAATACTTTCTAATGGTTATTACATTGATTTAATTCAACCTGCGGAATTCCATTACCTTAACGATCCGGTGCCTCAGGGTTCAGGATTAAATGAATCAGAATTGAAACGTATTCTGGGAGGAGAAACAACTCAGTGGGGTGAACTTGTTACTCCTGATAATATTGATTCCAGATTATGGCCAAGAGCTGCTGCTATTGCAGAGCGATTCTGGTCTCCGCAGGAAGTGAAAGATGTTGATGATATGTACCGCAGACTTGATGTAATCAACTTCCGACTTGAAGAGCTTGGAATTACAAATATTAAGAACCAGGAAATGATGCTTAGAAGATTGACTAACAATCTTGAAACAAAACCGCTTAAAACTATAGTAGATGTAATTGAACCAGTAAAAATTTATACAAGACATTCACAGGGAGTTAAGTATCAGCAGCATTCACCATACTCAAGAGTAGTAGATGCAACTCAACCGGAGTCCAATATTGCAAGGTGGTTCAGAAAAACTGCAGATAAATTTATTCAGAACAAGGACAGTAAAGCAGCAGATGAATTGAAAGCCTGTCTAAGCAACTGGAAAGAGAATCACGAAAAATTACTTAAGCTTATTAATGCCTCACCTATTCTGAAAGAGATTGAACCGTTATCTGCAAACCTTGCAAATATTTCTGAAACCGGCCTGGAAGCAATTTCATTAATATTGTCATCAAAGAAAGCAGACGAAAACTGGTTAACAAAAAACAGCAGCATACTGGAAGAAGCTAAAAAACCATACGGACAAACAGAAATTATGATTACAAGCGCTATAGAAAAATTAATTAACGCTGTAAGATAAAAATGAAAACGCTTGTCATTATTTTTCTATTTACGGTTGGATATGTAAGCGGGCAGGATTATCGACAATTCAAAATTCTTGTTGATAGTCTTGCAGGTTTAGATTTGTTTGCTAACAGTTCCTGGAGCCTGTATGCCGAGGATATTGACAATAACAAAACTATAATTGATTTCGAAAGCAACCGGGCTCTTGCTCCGGCATCCTGCCAAAAACTTGTAACTACTTCAGCAGGCTTTAGTCTGCTTGGAAAGAATTATAAGTATGAAACTAAAATCTATTATTCAGGAGTAATTGATAATAGAGGAATTCTAACCGGAGATATTCACATTGTTGGAAGTGGTGATCCTACTCTTGGTTCAGGTTTAAGAGACAATTGGATTAAGTTAGATAGCCTGATGTCCGTTTGGGTGAACGCATTAAAGGAAAAAGGTATAAAAATAATTGAAGGCTCTGTCCTGGCAAATGATTTATACTTTGACAATGTTTCTGTCCCCGATAATTGGTTCTGGGTTGATATTGGGAATTACTACGGTACCGGTACAAGTGGATTAACTATAAACAACAATCTTTATTATCTCTACTTTAAACCGGCGGATTCTGTTGGCGGCAAGGCTGAAGTTTTATATACCATTCCTGAAATTCCAAATCTAACTTTCAATAATTTTATGCTTACAGGTGAAAAGGGTTCGGGTGATAACGGCTATATCTATTGCGCTCCGGGACAGTTTAATGCAACCTTAAGAGGTACAATTCCTGCAGGAGTAAAAGAGTTTTCAATTAAAGGTTCAATTCCTGATCCCGCTCTGTTTGCCGCTCAGTATTTTAATAAGAAGTTGTCAATAAGCGGAATAAAGATAACCGGGGCGCCCAGTAAAATTTATTTCCCATTTGAATATGATGAAGAGAAAAAAATTATTTCTACAATTTCTCCTGCGCTCAAGGATATAATTTTTGTAATCAATAAAAGAAGTAACAATATATTTACTGAACAGCTGCTTAAAACTATTGCCAAAGTTAAAACCGGTACCGGGAGTTTTGAGAAAGGAATCCAATCTGTTATGGATTTTTTAAATACTAATCATCTACCGACAGCCGGTGTAAATTTATCGGACGGATGCGGTTTATCCCATGCCAATACTGTTACTACAAAGCTGTTGGTAAAATTACTTGGCTTTAATTATAAGCAGGATTATTTTCCTGAGTTTTATAAATCACTTGGAATAGCGGGTGATAAAAATGATTTTGGTTACTTCGGTAAATATGGTGAGAATACTATCATTGCAAACAATGCACGAATTAAAGATGGCTATATTCAAAATGTCAGAAGCCATACCGGTTATATAAAATCAAAAAACGGTAGGATGATTGCTTTCTCTTTTATTGCGAATAATTACAATGGATCATCAAGATTAGTGGATAATGCACACTTAAAACTTCTAATTAAACTTGCAAACCTTGAATGAAAAACATTAATTACATTAATACTGTAAGGTCATTCACCAAATCTATCAGGCAGAAAAATATTTTAGTTAATCTGCTTTATGGAGTCTGCTTTTTTTTCATTTTAGGATTTACCCCTGAAGATACGATACGAATCTTTCTTATAGGCGATTCAACAATGGCAAATAAACCTATTGTTGATAACCCGGAGCATGGCTGGGGACAAATGTTTCCGGATTTCTTTAATGAAGGAGTACAGATATTTAATCATGCAAAGAATGGCAGAAGCACAAAAAATTTTATTTCACAGGGAAGATGGAATGTAGTATTCAACCAGTTAAAACCGGGCGACTATGTGTTTATTCAATTTGGGCATAACGATGCTAAAAAGGATGATACTTTACGATTCGCTTTACCACGTCCCGATTATAAAAACAACCTGAAAAAATTTATTAGAGAAGCCCGTCAAAAACAAGCCATACCCGTTTTGCTTACATCAATTACAAGAAGAGATTTTGACAAGGACGGAAGATTAAAAGCAACACATGGCGAATACCCTGAAGTGATGAAAGAAGTTGCTATGGAAGAAAATGTGCCATTGATTGATATGTTTGAAAAGACTAAAAATATTATCAGTCAACTTGGAGACGAAGAATCCAAACAATTTTATCTTGCCGGAGTTAAGCAAAATGAGTTCCGTCATTGGAATGGTAAAAAGGATGATACGCATTTTACAAGGGTTGGCGCCATCAAAATGGCTTCACTTGTTGCAGAAGGAATTAGAGAGCTTAAGTTACCGTTGGCAGATAAATTAATTAAACAACAATTCCCGGACTTAATTGGAAGAGGTAAAGTTGTTGGTCTTGATTACGCTTTAAATGATGACCGGAGATACAAAAAAGATTCTTCAAGAATTTTTCGGCATTATGCCTGGGAGGATTCTTCTGAGTCTGGATTTGCTCACCTTGGAAACATAATTGACAGGTTAGGTGCAGACCTTGATACTTTACAGCAACTTCCGACCGAATCATTCTTAAATCGGTTAAGCATTTTTATTGTGGTTAATCCTGCAAAACATAAATCAGATAGACATAGTAATGAATATGTGGAAGCGGTTGAAAAAATTAATTCCTGGGTAAAGAAAGGTGGAATTCTTATTCTAATGGATAATGATGGAGGAAAATCTGATTGCACTTTTTTTACCAGCCTGGCAAAAAACTTTGGAATTGAATTTATCAGAAATGATTTTAAAAAGAAAAAAACTTCCGAAACGATAGCAGGTGAAAATTTACATCAGCACAAAATTTTTAACGGTGTTAATCAACTGATTGCTACGAACGTGAGTACTCTCAGGATAAGTGAGCAGTATGAATCAATTCTTGAAAATAATGGTAAGCTTGTTATGGCATCTGTAAATGTTGGTGAGGGTCTTGTTCTGGCAATTAGTAATTCCTGGCTTTTAAACAAGTATACAGCTCTGCACCAACTTTATTCCGGTAATGGAAACATTAAGGCAGCTAAAAATCTTTTTACATGGCTCCTTACTGACTC
This sequence comes from Ignavibacteriales bacterium, assembly GCA_003599415.1. Classification (GTDB taxonomy): domain Bacteria; phylum Bacteroidota; class Ignavibacteria; order Ignavibacteriales; family SURF-24; genus SURF-24. Next base: position 6,756 of record QZKB01000135.1, read on the forward strand.
AAAACTTCCTTTAAATAAATAATATTATGAAATGATTGAAGCAGGACATGACTAAATGTTAGATTCAGTTTTATTCTATCCTTTACTTTTTCTTGTTGGAATAGTAGCCGGAACAATTGATTCAATTGCCGGCGGAGGGGGATTAATTACGCTTCCTTCTCTGCTTGCAATTGGTTTGCCGCCGCATATCGCTTTAGGCACAAATAAATTCCAGTCAACTTTCGGAAGCTTTACAGCATCGTTTTATTATTATAAACATGGGCAGGTTGATTTAAAGGATTCAATCCCTGGAGTACTTTACACTTTACTTGGAACAGTGATTGGTACTTTTTGTGTACAATTGATTAGTAAAGTTTTTTTAAGTTACTTAATTCCCATCCTGCTTATCTGCATTATTCTTTACACATTATTCACTCCAAAACTTGGAGACTTAGATAGAAAACCAAAGCTATCCCGCAAACCATTTTATATTATCTTTGGATTAGCGCTTGGTTTTTATGACGGATTTTTTGGCCCGGGTACAGGTTCATTCTGGGCAATGGCTTTTGTAATAGGACTTGGATTCAACTTAACCAAGGCTACCGGTTATACAAAAGTAATGAACTTCACAAGTAATATTACTTCTCTTTTAGTTTTTACAATTGGCGGTAATGTTGTTTTATCAGCCGGAATTGTAATGGGTGTTGGTGAAATAATCGGAGCAAAGATTGGTTCTGGCTTAGTAATAAGGAAAGGCGCAAAGTTTATCCGCCCGGTTTTTATATTTATTGTAACTCTTACGATCCTGAAAATTTTGTATGACAGGTTTATCTGAAATTATAAACCGACTGTTCAATTGACAGTAATCAATGAGGATCACCATGAAATACTCGTAAAGCTCTTTTATCATAAACCGAGGTGAAAAAGAACACGGTAAAATCCGATAATAAAACAGAGACAAATCAATTCAGCTGAAATAAGAGGGTAAATTGTATTTCTATCAGAGATATCTGGTTGATTCACATGGAAATATTAATAAGAGCAAATCATGAGTCTTAAAAACCTATTTGTAGCATTCTTTGCTATGATTATTGCCTTCCTGTTTATTCTGGGTATCTTTTCCTTTTTGATGTTTCAAAATCAAAAAGAAGTTTCAAAAAGCCTGGGTAACCGATTAACTTCATATGAAATTGCAAACGAGCTAAAACAAAGTTCAGAAGATTTAACACGCTATTGCCGTACCTTTATTGAAACCGGCGATTCTAAATGGGAAAAGAAATTCCATGAAGTTCTTGATATAAGAAACGGGAAAGCACCCAGACCAAACGGAAGATATATTTCTTTTCAGGATAGCATTCGTAAATTCGATTTTACTGAGACTGAATTTGAAAAACTGAGAATAGCTGAAAAATATTCCAACGATTTAACAAGGACAGAGCTTATTGCGATAAATGCGGCTAAAGGTTTATATGAAGATAAAAACGGAGACTTTACTGTAAAAAGAAAACCTGACCTGGAATTTGCCCGCAATATTGTATTTAATGAAAAATGCCACGCCGATATAAATAAAGTTTTAAGTTCAATAGACGACTTCATCGTTTTAGAAAACCAGAGAAATGTAAATAAAATTGAATCCTATGATAAAATAAACCACAACCTTCTTTATTCAATTATCGGTGCAATAATAATTGTGTCGTTGATGGCAATTATTTTATTCTTTTTGTTAAAAGAAAAAATAATATTTCAAATTAATGAACTGAAGCTTGCTTACACAAAAATCGGTGAAAGCGAAACTCGATTCAGGATGTTCATGGATCATATGCCCGGTCTTGCATTTATTAAAGATAACAACCGAAGAGTTCTATTCACAAATAAAGGATTCAATACTTACCTGAAAATTAATCCCGCATCTATTGTACAAAAATCTGCTGTAGAAATTTTTCCACCCGATTTCGCGGATAAAATTGATACAGATGATCAGAGAGTACTGCAAACAGGAAATAAAGAAATTATCGAGGAACATTTTGCAGACCGCGACTGGATGACCTATAAGTTCACGTTACCAGACTCAACCAGCAAACCTTTTTTAGGCGGATTTAGTGTAGATATTACCGCTAGAAAAAAAGCAGAGGAAAATTTCAGAAAACTATCCGTAGCTGTTGAGCAGAGCCCGGCATCAATTATTATAACCGATACCTCGGGAAATATAGAATATGTAAATAAAAAATTTACCGAGCTAACCGGATATTCCTTTAACGAGGTTATTGGTAAACGGCCAAATATTTTGAAGTCCGGTAGAATGGAAAATGAAGGTTACGAGCAGCTTTGGAAAATAATTAGCTCGGGTCAGACGTGGAAAGGAGAATTTTGTAACCGGAAGAAAAACGGTGAGATTTACTGGGAGTCGGCTTCAATTTCTCCGCTCTATAATGATTCGGGAAAAATAAGCCATTTTATTGCTGTAAAGGAGGATATAACCGGACAGAAATATTTTAAAGAGTTATTAATCCAGCATACTCAAAACCAGAACCGGCTGATTAGCCTGTTACAGAGCAATGTTGAATCTCCAGGAAAATTTCTTAAGATGGCTTTGAATGAAATTATTGATTTAACTGGAAGCAGATTAGGATTCATTTATAATTATGAAGAATTAAATCAGGAGTTCCATTTAAACCTAAGCAGTGTTGAAAACATAAATTGGGAAACTGAAAACAGCTTCCTTGAAATTTTCTGTTTGGATAAATCCGTTATATTAGATGAATTAATAATAAAGCGAAAAGAAATTATTGTAAATAATTATCCCTGCATCGAACCTTCACTTAAAACAAAGAACGAAGAAACAATTGAATTAAAAAATCTTCTTGCAATTCCTATCTTCCATAAAAGCCGCATTGTGGCTGTTGTTTGCGTAACTAACAAGCAAACTGATTATGATCAATCCGATATTACGCAGCTTCAGTTATTCCTGGGTTCTATTTGGGAAAGGTACGTATCACTTAATTCCGAAGCATACTTAAGGGAGAGCGAGAATAAATTCAGGACTGTATTCGAACGATCGAAAGATGCGATGTTGATTCATGACGGAATTAGAATTTTAGATTGTAATGAAGCTGTAATTAAAATGTTCGGAGCGGATTCCAAGGTACAACTTCTTCAGAATTCACTTCTTCAATTATCTCAGGAGTTTCAGCAGGACGGATTAACTTCTGTTGAGAAATCGGAATCTATTATTAACGAGGCTTTCAGGCAGAAGGCAATGGAATTCGAATGGTTGATGAAAAGATTAAATGGTGAAGAATTCCCCGTTGAAGTAATAGTTACTTTACTTGAAATCGACCACAGGGAAGTTTTCTTTACTGTACTTAGAGATATTACTGCACGTAAAAAAGCAGAAGAAGTTTCCCGTAAACTTACTCTCGCCGTCGATCAGAATCCTGCTTCAATTGTTATTACCAACACCGATGGAATTATAGAATACGTTAATCCTAAATTCTCAGAAATAACAGGTTATTCATTTGATGAAGCAATTGGACAAAAACCAAGTATTCTTAAATCAGGTGAAAGGACGACCGATGAGTACAAGCAGCTATGGGAAAGTATTAGTGCCGGACGCGAATGGCGTGGAGAATTCTGTAACAAAAAGAAAAACGGAGAATATTACTGGGAAGCGGCTTCAATCTCACCAATCTTTAATAACCAGAGAAAGATAACTCATTACGTTGCAATTAAAGAAGATATTACTGAAAAGAAGCAAACCGAACAGGCGCTTCAATACGAAAGAAAACTTTTACGAACGCTTATTGATAATATTCCGGATTTAATTTACTCGAAAGATATTTATGCACGCAAAACACTTGCAAACTTAGCCGATATAAGACTTATGGGATTAACTGCCGAGGCAGAAGCTATTGGTAAAGATGATTATGCTTTTTATCCTACAGAGCGAGCAAAGGAGTTTATTGAAGAAGATATGAAAGTAATTGAATCCGGTGAACCTGCTCTAAACACAGAAGGATGGCATATAAACGACCAGGGGCAAAGCCGTTATTACGTCACAAGTAAATATCCGTTACGAGATGAGAAAGAACAAATAATAGGACTGGTTGGTATTGGGCGAGATATCACAGAAAGAAAACTAAAAGAACTTGAAGTGGAAAAACAACTGAATATCCAGACTAATCTTGTTAAATTATTAAGGAAAGAAGCCGATAGTTCAATACAATTTCTTGATGAGGTTTTAGAGGTTGCGCTTAATATAACGGATAGCAAGCTTGGTTATATTTACTTATATAATGAAACCACAAAAGAATTTACACTAAACACTTGGTCAAGGGAAGTAATGAATGAATGTTCTGTTCTTGAACCAAGGACTATCTACCAACTGGAAAAAACAGGAATCTGGGGAGAAGCTGTAAGGCAGCGTAAAGAAATTATCATAAACGATTTTAAAGCAGATAATCCACTAAAAAAAGGTTATCCCGAAGGTCACGTTCATCTGTTAAAATTTTTAACTATCCCTGTTTTTCAAAAGGAACAGATTATTGCAGTTGTTGGAGTAGCCAATAAAGAAACCAACTATGATCAGGTTGATGTAAATAATCTGCATTTGCTAATGAGCTCAATCTGGGCAAAAGTAGACAACCTGAAAACCGAGGTTTATCTAAAAGAAAGAGAAACACAACTAAGAACACTTGGAGATAATTTACCAAACGGTTTTACATATCAGTATTTGTATAATTCAAACGGGAATTCGCGTTTTACTTACGTAAGCGCAGGAATATACAGAACAAACGGATTATTACCTGAAGATGTTATTAACGATATAAATCTGTTCTATAATCAGGTACCAGAACATTATAAAAAACTTATTTTTGAAGCAGAAGAAAAATCAGTAAAAGATTTATCCGTTTTTAATGTGGAAATTCAGTTCAGAATTACAAATGGGCAGATGAGATGGCTTAAGTTAAATTCCACGCCAAGACTTAATGACGATGGCAGTATAATTTTTGATGGATGGATTATTGATATTACCGAACAAAAGCATGCTGAGGAAGCTCTTATAAAAAGTGAATCAAACCTGCGTGATGCCCAGGCAATTGCCCATGTCGGAAGTTGGGAAGTTGATCTTGAAAATAATACAATAACGGGTTCTGAAGAAGCTGCCCGCATTTATGGGCTTGAACCTCTTGGACGTAAGCTTCCTTTACAATTAATTCAGCAAGCGGTTGTTGGCCAATACAGAGAAAGATTAGATGAGATATTAAAAGGATTAATCATAAATAAGAGCGTATATGATGAGATTTACCAGATCAGGCGAATAAATGATGCTGAACTGCGATGGATTCACTCCATTGCAGAAAGGATTGATGATGATTCCGGAACACCCGTCAAAATTGCGGGTTCAATACAGGATATTACAGACTGGAAGAATACTGAAATCGCATTACGCGAATCGGAAAGTAAATTCCAGTCATTCTTTATGAACAGTTTGGTTGCCACTGCAATTACATCACTTGAAACACATAAATTTATTGAGGTTAATGATACATTTTGCAAGCAGACCGGTTTTACACGTGAGGAAGTTATTGGCAAAACTGCTGAAGAAATAAATATCTACTACGATAAAGAAGATCAAATTATAATTTCTGAAGAAATAAAAAAGTACGGTTATGTTTCAGGAACCGAAGTAAAATTCTATAACAAAGCCGGTGAAGTAAGATCCTGTATCTTTTCAGGAAGTATATTGAAATTTTCAGGTGCGTTTTATTTACTTTCAACTGTTGTAGATTTTACTGACCGTAAACTTATGGAAGAAGCTTTAAAGGAAAGCGAAACAACTTTAAGAGAACTGAATGCTACCAAAGATAAATTCTTTTCAATTATTGCGCACGATTTAAGAAGTCCGTTTCATGCCTTACTTGGTTTTTCCCAGATTCTTACGACTGACTACCATTCATTGTCTGAAAATGACAGAATATCATTCATAAGGAATATCAGTGATTTAGTAAGGAATACTTACAAACTTGTTGAAAACCTTTTGGAATGGTCAAGAATACAAACCGGGAAAATGGAATTTAAACCGGAATTATTTAATCTTGTTTTAGAATTCTATCAGTCGCTTGGATTGTTAAAACAATTGGCATTAAATAAAAACCTGGAGTTTAGTTATTCAATTGATCAATCCTATAAAATCTTTGCCGATAAAAACATGCTTCTGACGATCATACGCAATATTGTTTCCAATTCCATTAAGTTTACAAAACCAGGGGGCAAAATAACTCTTGATGTACAAAGCGATGAAGATCATTTTATTTTTTCAGTTACAGATAACGGTGTAGGTATAAAGCAGGAAAATTTATCAAGATTATTTTCACTTGATAATAACCTGAGCACAAAGGGAACTAACAATGAAATCGGTACCGGTTTAGGTTTAATTCTTTGTAAGGAAATGATTGAAAAACATAATGGTAAAATATGGGTGGAAAGTACTGAAGGTAAAGGAACGACTTTTTATTTTACTATTCCTTTCTCACCGGAAAGCTGAAACAGAGATCCAAACCTCAATTGTCCTTCCTTAGTTGAAATAATTTTTCTTGAATAGGTTTTTATTTTTCTATAAGTTGAGCCTATTCCAAATATGGCTTGCTTAAAGAATTATTTTTACAGAACCTGAAAGAAAGAGGGATATATGAAACTAAATTCAAGATTATTTATTTCATTGGTTTTTGCGCTACTTCTAATTAATATCCTGAGTGCACAGGAAATTAAAGTTAAGGTAGGTGAAGTGAAGGATTCGCGAACTACCGGTGAATTCTTTGCCGAATTAGAAGTCCAGTTAATTTTTATTGGTGATATACTGGAAAATGCCAAAAGTTTAAAATGCATTTTAAATACAGCCGTAGACGAAACAGAACGGGATTTAATTAAGGATTCTGAACGCGTATCTGAGTTTACGGATATCGATGCAGATTCTCCCGGTAGAACAACGATTCCCGTTAAACTAAAAAACCCTTCGCGTAAATCAATGACTGTTAAAGAAATATCCGGAGAAGTTGAAATATATAATCCGAAGAAAGACGCTAATTCTATAGTTACCGTAAAGAACTTTGCAAAATCATCGGGAAAAGAATTGAGTGAAAAAGTTCTTAAAGATTCTGATATACATGTTTCTGTTTTAACTGCAGATCAATATCAGGAAATAAGCGAAAAGAAAAAAGCAGATGTAGATACATCAGGATTACTCGGGCAAATGATTAATGCATTAGCAGGTATGTTCGGAAATATGAGTTCAACTAATCCGAACAATATTATTCTTAAAGTTGTTGATGTAAACAGCAACATCATTGATATTGAATTCCTTGATCAGTCCGGTAAAAAAATTCCTCACTGGGGCAAAATGAATATGGATGATATTGTAATTTACGATTTTGAGAATAAACTTCCGGAAAACGCCCAGCTAAGGTTTTATTTAAGGACAGATAAATCATTAAAAGTAATTCCATTTGTAATTAAAGATATCGATCTTCCATAACGAACAGAATGAAGAAACAAATTTCAATTTTTACCGGCTGCATTTTCTATTTATACTTAATAGTTTGTAAAGTTGGTATTGCAGCCCAGGTTGATCCTGCTAAATTATTATCAGAAACTATAAGCGGGTGGAAAGTTAGTGAGCAGGACAGGTTTTTTAACGACAGCACACTATATGACTACATAGACGGCGGCGCTGAATTATTCATTAGTTATGGATTTACAAAAGTTTTTAACCGGAATTATTCGCGAACAAACCAGCCCAATATTACCGTTGATATTTTTTATATGAATTCGTCTGCAGATGCGTATGGTGTTTTTATGCACTCTACAGGCAGGATTGAAAATGATTTCGGTAACCAATCCCAGACAACAAAAGGATCCGTAATTTTCTGGAAAGATAATTTCTATGTTTCCATTATGAGTAACCCTGAAACTACCGAATCAAAAGCTGCCATGGCAAACATAGCAGGAATTATTGATAAATTTATTCCGGATAAAGGTAATTTTCCACCAATAATTAATTTATTACCCGAAGCAAACCTTGATAAAAAAAGCATCAGATATTTCAAGCATTACATCTGGTTAAACACTCACACCTTTATATCAAACGATAACATTCTGAACATCAATGAAAAAGTTAATTGTGTTCAGGCTAAGTATAAAATAAACAACAGCTACCCACTTCTGTTACTTCTCCAATATCCTGATATAGATGAAGCCGGCCTGGCAAGGGAATTGTTTATCGAACAGCTTGAACCTAAACTCAGCGAGGATAAAATAATTAAAACTGAAAAATATAAATGGATCGGTTTGGATTTACATGATAATTACTTAATTGCAGTATTCAATTGCGTTAATAAGAAATCAGCTTTAAAGCTTTTGGATTCTGTTAATAAAAAAATAAAATAACCGGGAGTTGAGTTATGTCTTCAAAATATTTTTCACGAAGAGAATTTATTAAGACAAGCGCTTTAGCTGCTGCAAGTTCTATGGTTATTAGTTCAAATTCATTCCTGTTCGGAATGCAATCCACTAAAACAAAAGTTGTTTTAATAAGAAATGAAAAAGTGCTTGATAAGAATGGTAAAATAAATATTGAAATACTTGAAACTATGCTTGATGAATCTGTTAAATTAATTTTTGATACCAAGTATGCTTCAACCGCCTGGAGTAAGATTATTAAACCAACTGATGTAGTTGGAATTAAAACAAATGTCTGGAATTATCTTAGTACTCCTACCGAATTAGAAAATATAATTAAAGAAAGAGTTATTGCTGCCGGTGTAAAGGAAGATAATGTAAGCATTGATGACCGGGGTGTTTTAAATAACCCGGTATTTAAGAAGGCAACTGCTTTAATAAATTCGCGACCAATGAGGACGCATTACTGGAGCGGTGTTGGCAGCTTGCTAAAAAATTATATCATGTTCGCAGAAAAACCTTCAGATTACCATGACGATTCCTGTGCAGATCTCGCTGCAATCTGGAAACTTCCGAATGTTAAGGATAAAACAAGGTTAAATATTCTCGTTATGCTCACACCTTTATTCCACAGTGTAGGTGCACATGGATACAGCCCCGAATATGTATGGCAATACAAAGGATTAATTGTAAGCACTGACCCGGTTGCAGCAGACTCAATCGGTTTAAAAATAATTGAAGCAAAACGAAGAGAATTTTTCAAGGAAGATAAACCGTTAAATCCTCCTGCAAAACATATCGCGCTTGCAGACACAAGGCATCACCTTGGAACAGCCGACATTAAGAAAATTGATTTGATAATGGTGGGGTGGAAAGAAAAGATATTGATTTAATAATGTCTAATCAGAAATTATTTTTTAGAAAATACAGCCAATACTCTTTGAGAATTAATACTATGTTTAATAAAAAGACAAATAATAATAAACTTTTACCAACAGAGAATAAAATCAACTGGACAGATAAAGTATCCGCAATATCTAATGCTGTAATGGTAATAATAACGTTACTTGGTGCAATTTTGATACTAGTAGAACTTAATGTCATGCAGGAACAAAACAAATATTTAAATAGAACCTTGATGCAATCTTATCGACCAATAGGAGTAATGAAGTATAAACCTAAGGATTTTTTAAAACCTATAACAATAAATAGAATTCCGACTAAAAATGAAAACGAAATTAGTTTTGTATATGAAAGGAATTTAATTAACCGTGGTCAAGGTTTATTGGTGTTTGTCGGTCACATATATTATTTAACTTATCAACAAATTGACTTTAGAAATATTTTTATAAATGATGGTCTAAATATTTCATTTGACACTCGTTATTCTTATACTCGAAATGAACCATTGTTACCTGGAGATACGATTGAAATTAAGACTACATTTTCAAACGTAAGATTTAAAAATTCATGTTTCATTTATATTATTTCATTTTATAAAGACCAGGATCAAAATTTATACGATACGCAGAATTTAACAGTTATACACTTCCAAACCCCTGTAAAATATAAATCTAGTCAATATATTGCCCAAATGGATTCACTTAAACCTGGAGCTATTTCAGAGGATTACCATCTCTACAATAATGAAGAAAGGATTAAACTTATTGAACAATTTCAAAAGTTAAATCATCCTATGTGGAAATTTTTGTAATTATAATTAGGAAGCAAAATATTTTCTATCGTTGTTTAAGGCAACGTATTTAGGAGTAATCTGATAAAGCTCCAGAATTATTTATCAAAATCTCCTTCTCCTTACAACCTCCAGCTCAAACGATACCTTTTTTGTTATCAGTTCTTTGGATTTAATTGTGCTTTCCTTTAGTTTTTTGAATTCAAGCGAATGAAGTGTTTCAAAAATTTTATTTAAAAGTTCAGTATCAACTTCATATGGTTTTCTGAATAAATGAAGCGGTGCATTATAAAGATATTCCAGGTATAATATTTCACCTTTTAACTCAATTTTAAAAATATTCTCTTTGCTGCTTTCCTTGCTTAACAATGTTATTCGATTTCTTATTACGGAAACATTAATGCCCGGGTTATCATTCTGTAGTCTCTTTGCAATAATTGTACACGCAAAGTCAATGTCATCAACATCATCTTTTGCTAGAAGATATTTGAGCTGCACTGTTTCATCTGCCGGTGTTATATATTTAATATTCATTACTTATTCCTCTTTTACTAAAACCATCCTGTACCCCACCCCTGATTCTGTTACAATCATTTTAGGATTGGAAGGATCTTCCTCTATTTTTTTCCTTAGCTGACCCACAAAAACCCTTAAATACTGTGACTGGTCTATATAAGACGGTCCCCATATTTCTTTCAAAATAAATCTATGGGTAAGGACTTTACCAATGTTCTTTGCAAAAAGCACCAGTAGTGAATATTCTGTTGCGGTCAGTTTTATTTCTTGATCATTATTGCTTGCAATATGAGAGACAAGATCAATTTTCAATGGTCCGTTTATAAAAATGCTGTTATTCTGTATTTGAGCAGATCTCCTAAGGTTTGCATTTATTCTTGCTATAAGTTCTCCGGTATTGAATGGTTTTGTCAAATAATCATCTGCTCCGCTGTTAAGGGCATTAATAATATCTTCCTCTGCATTTCTTACTGTTAGAATAATGATTGGAATTTGACTCCACTCTCTTATATCCTTTAGTACAGATATACCATCTTTATCAGGCAATCCTAAATCAAGTATAATTAACTCAGGATGATTCGTAGCAGCGTTTACAACTCCTTCATTACCATTGGCTGCTTCAATAATTTTATATCCTTTTGCCTCAAGCGCTATCTTAAGAATTTTCCTAATCTGGTTCTCATCATCTATAATAAGTATTTTAGGCTGAGTGTCCATATTTACTCTTTATCTCCCAAAGGAATTTTTATAATAAATTCTGCTCCCCCGCTTGTTCTGTTCCTGGCGGTAATAGTCCCTTTATGCGCTTCAATAAATCCTTTTGAAATTGATAATCCAAGTCCCGTACCTCCTGTCTTACTGCCGGGCACCCTGTAAAATTTTTCAAATAATCTGTCAATTGAATTGTCAGGAAAACCAGGACCTTCATCAGTTATTCTTATAACACAGAAAGAATCTTCTTTATTAATATGAATGCAGATCATAGCGTTATCCGGAGAATATGCAATACAATTATGGATTATATTTGTAATTGCCTGTTCGAGCAAACCAAAATCAAATTTAACCAAATGAACAGATAGATCAATTTCATTAATTATCCTGCTCTTATTCTCTTCAGTAACAACTCTTTTTATAACACTATTTATCAAATCATTAATATCATTCCACTCCGGTTTAATTTTCAATTGCCCGGATTCTAACCTGGCCATATCAAGTAAATTATCAACTAATCTTTTTAATCTTTCAGAAGCTACTCCTATTTCATTTATAAGGTTTTTAGTAATATTCTTATTCTCTAATATAACTTTTTCAGTAAGTGAACTTGCAGCGCCTATTAATGCTGTGATAGGCGTTTTAAGTTCATGGGAAATCGAGTTGAACAAGGTTTTGTATAACTTCTCAGATTCAGAAAGAGCATAAGTGTTTTTAGAAAGATCAGTTAAATATTCTCTTTCAATTGCGTTAACAATCTGGGCCACAAAAGACTCCAGGAAAGACTTTTGCTCGAAGCTTAAACTCTTTTCTACTTTAAAACCTATCGCACCTAAAGTAGTTCTTGTACCGGTTAAAGGAATAAAAAATATGTCGGAAAACGGCAAGGTGGATGTTGTTTTACCGGCATTTTTACGATTTAAAAAACACCATTGTGCAACATACCATTCTTTATCGGTTATGTTTATTGAACTGGCGTTGTGCGGAAGAGGCGAAAGCTTTTTATCATCAGTTGAATAAAATATTATCGTTTCCAAATTGAAATAATTCCTGATTGACTTTACTGCTATTTCAGAGACATCATTTATACTTACAGCGCCGGAAAGTTGTTTAAGCAAGTTGTTTAATGCATTGGTCTTTTCTTCCCTATGACGAACGAATTTTTCCTGTGTCCTTAATTTCGATGTCATTATCCCGTTGACCAGGGCGATAATAAAAAACATCGTGAACATTAAAATATCTTCCGGCTTCTCAATGTGAAATGTAAACTGAGGTGGTATAAAAAAATAATTCCAGCCTAAAGCGCTTAAAAAGGCCGAGAGAATAATAGGTCCTCTTCCAAAATTAAATAACGGCATTAGAGATATAATAAACAAAAGGAATAACGATACCGCTAAATAACCAATTTCATTTTTGGCTAAATATGATAAAATAAAAACAGCAATTATAATAAAGGTTGCAAGCAGATACTGTTTAATGCCTGAACTAGGAACTAAAATCAATTTAGAAAAGATTTCTTTATCCTTGTAAGATTTTGCCTCCTGTTTTTCACCTCCTACAACGTAAACATCTATATCACCGCTTTGTTTAAGTAATTTTTCAATAAGGTGTTTTCTGACGGGAAACTCTCTTGCCCTAGATTTACCGACAATAATTTGAGTAACATTATTTTCTTTTGCTACCTGGATCAGCGTATTAACAATATCAATACCGCTTGTTGTAATAACTTCAGCCCCAAGTTCTTTTGCAAGGTTAAAATTTTGTGTTAAAATATTTTGATTCTTTTCCGAAATGCCCGGATCTGTTTCAACGTAAACTGCTAACCATGATGCTTCCATTGTATAAGCAAGTCTTCTTGTCCACCTAATCAGCTGTGCGGAATAAGGCCCCGGTCCAATTGCAACCATTAACCTTTGCCCGGATTTCCAGGTCCCGTCTATTTTTTTCCCGGCTTTATAATCACGTAATTGATAATCAACTCTTTCAGCAGTTAAACGTAGAGCCATTTCACGGAGCGCGGTAAGATTTCCTAACCTGAAAAAATTCTTAATTGCCTGTTGAGATTTTTCCTCAGTGTAGACTTTACCTTCAGCAAGGCGTTGCAGAAGTTCTTCTGGTGTTAAATCGATAAGTTCTATTTCATCTGCTCTTTCAAGTATTGAATCAGGAACAGTTTCCCTGATCACCGAACCGGTAATCTGTCTTACGGTTTCAGCCCGGCTTTCAAGGTGCTGAACATTCAATGTTGTATATACATCTATTCCATTCTCCAATATTTCAATAACATCCTGGTATCGTTTTAAATGCCTGCTACCGGGAATATTTGTGTGAGCTAATTCGTCTATTATTACAAGCTGTGGTTTTCTTTTTAATACTTCATCAAGATTCATTTCTTTAAAGACAGTATCCCTGTACGAAATGTCACTTAGAGGTATTTGCTCTAATCCGTAAACAAGCTTCTGTGTATCTTCCCTTTTATGAGTTTCAATTAAACCTATAACTACATCAATACCATTTCTTTTTGCTTTATGTGCCGATTCCAAAAGTGAATAGGTTTTACCAACACCGGCACACATTCCGAAAAAAATTTTAAGTTTTCCTCGTTTACCTTTTTCTTCTTCTTTTTTTATGATTTCAAGAAGTCTATCAGGATCCGGTCTGGGTTGGTCGCTGTTAATCATAAGAGATTATCCAATTCAATATTTAAAAGCAAAACATTTATTCTTTCTTCACCTAAAATTCCAAACTGAGGTAGTTCTATTTTATTCACTATTAAATTAATCAATTTTTTCTTTTGAAATTCATTAAACTTTCTCACTCTGCATATTCTATCCACTTGTAAAAGCGCGGCTGCCGGCGAGATATGAGGATCAACTCCGCTGGCCGAGGTAAATAACATTTCAACAGGAATCGATTTATCCGAGGGTAAGTAATTTTCCTTAAAGAATTTTTCTTTCCTTTCAAGAACCTGCTGCTCCAGAATTTTGCTTGTTGGTCCCAGATTGCTTCCGCCGGATGGTGTTGGGTTATAACCGATTGCAGAAGGTCGGGGCTGGAAATATTTTTCATCCGTAAAATTCTGGCCAATTAATTTTGAACCGACTACCTTTCCATCAATTACAACCAGGCTACCATCAGCTTTATCCTTGAAAAATACCTGAGCAATAAAAGTAATTAAAGCTGTATATAATAATCCTGTAAATACCGTAAAGACAACAATGACTTTAATTGAAGTAAGAAAATATTTATGCTTACCAGGTTCAATGTTTCTCATCATACAAGCCTGAATAAAATTAATAATACGTCAATAATTTTAATTCCAATAAATGGCAGCACTAATCCGCCCAAACCATAAATTAAAAGGTTACGTTTAAGAATAATGTCAGCTTTTTCCGGTTTATATTTAATACCTTTTAAAGCAAGCGGAATAAGAAGAATAATGATTAAGGCGTTAAATATTACGGCGCTCAATACAGCGCTTTGAGGCGTTGAAAGTTTCATTATATTTAGCGCAGATAGAGGTCCGTCATTCAAACCAACTGCAAACAGACCTGAAGCTATTGCAGGAATTATGGCAAAATATTTTGCAACATCATTAGCAATGCTGAAAGTAGTTAATGCGCCTCTTGTCATTAAAAGCTGTTTACCTATTTCAACAACTTCAATCAGTTTGGTTGGATTACTGTCAAGATCAACCATGTTACCAGCTTCTCTGGCAGCCTGTGTTCCTGTATTCATTGCAATACCTACATCAGCCTGGGCTAAAGCAGGGGCGTCATTGGTTCCATCGCCGATCATTCCAATCATATAACCTTTTGATTGTTCGTCGCGGATTCTTTTCAGTTTATCTTCCGGTTTTGCTTCTGCAATAAATTCATCAACACCTGCTTCTGCTGCAATTGCAGTTGCCGTAAGCGGATTATCTCCGGTTATCATTACCGTCCTTATTCCCATTTTTCTAAGCTGTTCAAATCTTTCTTTAATTCCCCCTTTTACTATATCCTTCAGTTGAATAACACCAAGTATTTTAGAATTCTCTACTACAACCAATGGTGTTCCCCCTGCCAGAGCTATATCAACACCAATCATTTGAGAGAAGAACAAATCTATTTTCGATTCATGATCTTTAATATTATTGTTTGCAATATATTTTTTTATTGCATCAAGGGAACCTTTTCTTATAATTCTTTCATTACCGTCAGACCCCGGAACATTTACACCGCTCATCTGACTTTGAGCAGTAAATGGAATAAAACGGATGTTTAATTCGGATATGTTTCTGCTTCTGAACCCGAATTTTTCTTTTGCCAATACTACTATAGATCTTCCTTCCGGAGTTTCATCTGCAAGGGAAGCAAGCTGCGCCGCATCTGCCAGGTATTCTTCAGTAAAACCGGGAGCAGGAATAAATTCAGTTGCCATTCTGTTGCCGATAGTTATTGTACCTGTTTTATCCAACAGCAGAACATCAATATCACCGGCCGCTTCAACTGCCCTGCCGCTTGTAGCAATTACATTATGATTAAGAAGCCTGTCCATTCCACTTATTCCAATTGCGCTTAGCAAGCCGCCAATCGTAGTGGGAATTAAACAAACCAGGAGAGCAACAAGAATAGTTACAGATGCAAAATGGCTAACAGGTAAACTACTATAGGGCTGGTGATAGTTAAGAAAGATTCTTAAAGTAAGCACAACAAGTAAAAAGATAATTGATAATCCCGAAAGAAGAATCGATAAAGCAATTTCATTGGGAGTTTTTTTTCTCATTGCATTTTCCACTAGTGAAATCATTTTATCTAAAAAAGTATCACCCGGATTTACCGTTATTCTTATTACTAATCTATCACTAATTACTCTGGTTCCTCCCGTAACCGCACTTCTGTCACCACCACTTTCCCTTATTACAGGTGCAGACTCACCTGTTATTGCCGATTCATCAACGCTTGCTATTCCCTCTATAACTTCACCATCAGCAGGAATAATATCACCGGATTCACATAAAACCACATCATCTTTTTTCAAATCCAATGCGGGCACAATTTGTTCAATTCCATTTACGACCTTTCTGCCTGTGGTTGTAGTTCTGGATTTTCTGAGATTATCAGACTGTGCTTTACCTCTTCCTTCAGCAACTGCTTCTGCAAAGTTTGCAAACAAAACCGTAAACCAAAGCCATAGTATAATCTGCAGGTTAAATGCCGAGAAAATTCCGGAAAACAGATCATGTATAAATAAAATTGATGAGAGCAGACTTCCGATACCAACAATAAATATTACAGGATTTTTGGCAAGAAACCTTGGATTCATTTTTTTAATTGAATCAATCATTGCCTGATTGACTATTTTTTTATCGAATAGTTTTATATGAGATTTATTCATAGCATTTGCTTCAGTTAAATTTTAAAATCCTATTCCCGCATTCATCAGCATATGTTCTATAAGCGGACCTAGAGACAATGCAGGGAAAAAGGTTAATGCTCCTATAATTATTATTACCCCAGTAAGCATAAAAGCGAATAAAAAATTGTTTGTAGAAAGTGTCTCTGAAGAAACCGGAGTAATATTTTTCTTAGCAAAGCTACCAGCTATAGCAAGACAAGGAATAATTACTCCGTATCTTCCAATTAACATGGCAAAAGCAGTAGTAAGATTATAAAAAATAGTATTAGCATTCAGTCCTGCAAATGCGCTTCCATTATTTCCGGAAGCTGAAGAAAAAGCATAAATAACTTCCGAAAAGCCGTGCGGGCCTTTATTAAGTATACCAGACACACCTTGTTTTGTTATTAAAGCAAGTGCAGAAAATAACAATATTGACACACTTGGAAGCAGTACTGCAGCAACAGTCCATTTAATTTCATATGCTTCAATTTTCTTTCCCAAATATTCCGGTGTTCTACCAACCATCAATCCGGAAATAAAAACGGTTAAGAAAATAAATATCAACATTCCATATAGGCCTGAGCCAACACCGCCAAAGATAATTTCGCCAAGCATCATATTCAGCATTGCTATTAACCCTGCAAGAGGTGAAAGCGAACTATGCATTGCATTAACTGAACCATTGGATGCTGCTGTAGTTGATGTTGACCATAGTATTGAATTAGCAATTCCGAAACGAACTTCTTTTCCCTCCATCATACCATTTGTATTAAGGAATGTATTGGTTGAATATTCTGATAAGAGCGATATTACTAATCCGGTTACAAAAAGAAACAGCATAACAGAAAAGATCATCCAGGCCTGCTTTTTCGATCCTATTATTTTACCGTAAGTAAAAACAAGCGATGCAGGCAATAATAAAATCGCAAGCATTTCTAAAAAATTTGTAAGCGGATTTGGATTCTCAAACGGGAAAGCACTATTAGCATTAAAAAATCCGCCTCCGTTAGTACCTATTTGTTTAATTGCAATCTGGGATGCTGCGGGTCCAAGCGGTAATGTTTGCAGACTTCCATCTATAGTATTTGCAGTAACATAGGAATTGAAAGTCTGAACTGTTCCCTGACTTACTAATATTATTGCCAAAACTACTGATAGAGGTAGAAGAATATAGAAAACAGATTTAGATAAATCATTCCAGAAATTTCCAATACTGTTTAATTGTTTACCTATTATTCCTCTTGCAAGTGCTAACAATACTGCTATTCCTGTTCCGGCACTTACAAAATTTTGAACAGTAAGTCCCGCCATCTGAACAAGGTAGCTCATTGTAGTTTCGCCTGCATATGATTGCCAGTTAGTATTTGTAACAAAGCTTACGGCTGTATTAAAAGCAAGAGACATTTCAACATTTGGAAGCTTTTGCGGATTAAATGGAAATGCAGATTGAAAAACCTGTATCATGAATAGAATAAATATTCCCACTAAATTAAAAGTCAGCAAATTATAGGTATAAACCTTCCAATTCATTTCGGCTTTTAAATCTATTTTAAAAAGATTAAAGAGCACTTTTTCAATTTTTCCGAAAAACAGGTTAAATAAATTCTGTTTTTTTAAAAATATCTTAGCAATAAAACCGCCAAGTAATGGTGCCAGAATAATTAAAGCAGCCAGATATAAAAGTATCCGAAAGATGTCATTCAATTTGAACATTATGATCTCTTATCACTTAGAATTTTTCCGGGTTGAATAATACATAAACCAAATAGCACAGAACAATAAATGCGGTAAACAACGACACGGTTATTTCAAAGACACTTTCCATTTTTTCCCTTTTTTCTTATGAACAAGTTAATAGTAATTTTATAAAGAGGTTGTTAAGATTACAGGGAAAGGCATAAAGATTTTATAAAGAAAAAAGTACAAGAATATTTTTTATTCATGTAAGAAAGTAAAATGGAAAGTGAATTGTATTAATTCCAGAGAATTCTTCGATTTTGATAAAATCCGAATCCTGAACAATCCGGTAAGATTAAATAGATATTTTGCGATCTAAGTAAAAAGTATAGTAGTTTTTATCATCTGAGAATCTTATTCGTACACCTCATAAAAAGTATTCTTATAAAGGAAGCGGACGTTCTGACCTAATGAGAGAAACTGTGCCGTCTCCGGTTCTTTATTAAGAAGTGCAAAGTACTCATCTGAATTAAACTGAACACGGACTTTTTTTACATTGCTGTTATTTTGAAGTTTGCTGTCAATCCAGAATTTATCTTGTTGGTAAACTGCCCTTCCATAAATATTTTTTACCTGCTGAGTAAGATTCCTTTCATTGCCATCAGAATCTTTGTATTTCATTCTTGCATTTCCCTGTTGTGTCTGCTGAAAGTTTCCGGCACTGGTTAATGCCTGAACTTCTTTACTTGCATTAATGCTTTTTTCTCCTGTTTCAACTTTCAGGGTAGAATAATCAACTCCTGATATCTTTCTTAATTCAGGTTGTGATGGTAACGTCTGAAGATCATCTGCCAATTCATTTCTGCGAATACGCAATTCTTCATCTTCAAGAATAAGAAAACTTGTGTATGGAGTAATAATTCCATGTTCTCTTGCAAGTGTTGTTACTTCGTCAACTAATTCCTTGCTCTCACCATTAAGGCGAATGAGATCAAGCAAGTGACCAATTCTTCTTGATGCCCATAGCGGAGGAATGAAATTATATTCTTCATCATCGTCTGTAAAATTTACTTTGGCTGAGTACTCTTTTCTCTGTCCTTTAATGTTTCCGCTAATTGTAACTCTTGTATCACCGTTACCTTTATATCTTCCAAACACAAGCAAGTTTGAACCTTTAAATAAATCGGGTAAAGATTTTGGATACACCTGGTAATATTCTATCCCGGTACCAACATCAATTTTCAAATCGCTTAAAACAGGTGATTGAATTCTATCGTAAAAACCTGATACCTTAACTTCAATATCTTCATCCTCTGAAATGTAAGTCCTTGACGCCTTAGTCTCTTCTGTTATTTTATCAAGCAAATGAGTATTTATTTCATTACCAATTCCGAACGTAAAAATTCGCGAGTTGCCCAAATTCAATTTGGATATTTTCTTAAGAAGTTTTTCATTATCCATTTCACCAATCGTTGGTTTGCCATCAGTAAGAAATATAACAAAATGAGGTCTGGAAGACTTGACCACATTATTGAATGCAAGCTGAAATGCCTCTTCTATATTTGTACCTCCGATTGATTTAAGATCATCAATAAATTCTTTTGCTTTGTTTTGATTTGTCTTGTTAGCTGTCTCAAGCTTATTAAACAATGCGTAAGCTTCGGTTGAAAATCTTATAATTTCAAATCTATCATTGGCATTAAGATTATTAACACAGTATAGCAAAGCTTTTTTTGCCTGCTCAATTTTGTTGCCGCTCATACTTCCTGAAACATCAATTATAAAAGTAATATCCTTCTCCTCAATTTTTGTTTTGTCAATTTCAAGTGAAGGGGAAGCGCTGAGGAAAAAGTAACCATCTTCATTGCCAGAATTATAAGTAATAACATTTAAACCTACCGGTGAAGCATTTTTGGAGAAGTACAATTTGAAATCAATATCCGGCTTAACATTTCCTTCTTCATAAGAAATTATACAGTGGTTATCGCTTTTATTTATAATATCAACTTCATGCGTAGGGCAATAAACATTTTTTAATTTTTCATCAGATTTAAGATCAATCTTAACCGAAACATTCTTTAACGGTTTGGCAGAAAACTTTTCCGTGTTCAGGGGATATATGTATTCATATAAATTATTGTCTGCTTCCAATACCTGTGAATAGCTGATTGATATTTTTTTATTACTTCTTGGTTCAATTGGAAAAATCCGAAGTTTGAATACATTCATATCGCTGTATTCAAGCAATGCTGGGTCACGCATCTGTCTTACTATATCTTCATAAATTTTTCTTGCCTTGTCTGCCATCAGCAATTCAGCTTTTGTTTCTTCACCATTTATAACCATGGTAAAATTATTTATTATGGCTCCTTTAGGAATCGGGAATATGTAAGTGCCTTCCAACCTGTGCGGACTTGGATTAAAAAACTCCTGATCAATTTTTGTAATTGCAGATTGGCCGTCAATCCGGACATCAACATTATGATAAACTACTTCCAAAGGAAATGCATGCGGTAGTGGATTTGGTCCCGGTATTACAATAAATCCATCGGCAAAAACATTTACTGAAAGTAATATAACAAATAGCTGGATATAGATTTTGTTTATCATAATTTCACCTCTTTTTTCTACAGATGAAAATGCAATTTCCAATAGATTATATTTTACTTAGAAGAATAATTCTTTTTCTTTGCCTGTTCCTGTATAGCTTTTATCATAACGGCATCAAGAGTATTTTCATTTTTGTTCTCAAGCATCTTTTTCGCAACATATTTATTTCTTTCATCATTAAGCTGGTTAATTTTATTCTGAAGCGCTTCCCGCTCTTTAGCCATTTTATCAAGATATTCTTTTCTTTCTGTCGTAGTCATTTTCTGCATTTCCTTTGGTAACTCTTCCTCTTTTAGTTCATCAACTTTTACCTTGCCCTCTTTCTCAGCATCAACAAGGTCCCAACCGGAATTATTATACTGCGCATTTGATTTAGCGACAGATCTTTGCACCATTACTTCGGAAGCCATTGTCATTGCATTTTGATCCTGAGCTTCCTGTCTTGTCTTATATTCAGATGCTCCTTGACCAAAAGCCACATAAGTTTTATTCAGTTCCTGACCGAGTTTAATTATTTCCACATCCTGAGGAGCATCAATATGAACCATCTGTGCATTCTGATCAATGTTCATATATTTTCCATCGGCAATGTCCGCACCATCTTTCCAGCTTGTCTGAACACCTTCATCATAACTGCCGCAGAAAATTGTATTTATTATTATCCCTTTGCCAATCGCTTTTTTACAAGCCTCTTTATAGTCAACATCACCCTGTGTAAAAGGTTCGTTACCTGCAATAAAAATAATCTTCAGATCATCATTTGATTTATTCCACTGAAGATTATCAACTGCATTTAAAATTACTTTACCGCAGAATTCATCTCCGCCGTTTGTTTTCAAATTAAACAGTTCTTCGGAGATTTTATCCAGGTCTTTGGTGAAAGGAACAATATTTCTAAGATGTCCTTCCTGCAAAGGAATATCATCTTTACCGTATTCATAAAGAGCAACGTTAAGATCAACTGTCTGCCCGTTCTTTTTTGTTACAGCAAGTTCATTTACAATTTTCCATAGCTGGCTTTTTGCCTGGTCAATCAATCCATCCATACTATTGCTTGTATCTAATAACAAAGCAAGTTGAATAGAATTATCTTGTGTAGGATTTTTTTCGGCATTTTGATTTGCAAGCGGAGACAGCGAGTAAATAAAAAGTATTGTAAGGAGCGCCAATGATTTCATATCAACCTCCTCTAAAGGATTTATTTATTATTGAATCTGCTTCTTTAACTTTACTAATGGCAACTTTGTTCCAGCACTATATTAACGAGTGCACCACGGCACTGCTAATAAATTGCTGCATAAATTAGTATGTAGAATTATTTTAAAGCTTTTAAAAAAGTGACCCGATTTTTATTTCATACTTTTTCAAAAACTACTGCGGTACCATAAGCAAGGACTTCAGTAACACCTGACATTACTTCGTTTGCATCGTAACGTATGCCAATCAATCCGTTTGCTCCAATCTCTTCGGCATGCTTAACCATTAACTCAAATGAATCATTGCGTGTCTTTTCGCATAATTCCGTAAAGAGAGTAATATTCCCGCCAACCAATGTTTGAAATCCTGCACCGATTGTTCCGAATATTGAACGCGAGCGAACGACAATTCCTCTTACAACTCCAAGATTCTGTTTAATCCTGTAGCCATCAATTGAAAAAGCTGTAGTAATTAAGCTATGATCCATAATCTCCCTCACTAATTGAATTATTTTTTTATTCGCCTTCAATATAACAGATTAGATAATATTAGTAAAACTTTCATACCCGGTTTTAATTGATTTAACCTTCAATCTTTTTTGCTTTATAGAACTATGAATTGAAGTTTTAACATGAACAATGATAACCTTTCTTAGAATTAGAATATTTTTTGCAAGGGTCAGATAAAAATAAAACTTGTTGTTGACTAATTTATAAACTTTTGTTAATCATATTAAAGCGTAACAATTGTTGAACGCTGACGAACAACTTAGTGGTTTTATGAAAACATAATCAGAGAAAATATTTTTAAATTATTATTCATCAATCATAGATTAAAATATCAGAAAGGGCACAATATGGCAGCAGTAAGCACATATATAAATTTTCCGCGTCATACCGAGGAAGCTTTCAATTTTTATAAAAAAGTATTTAAGAGTGAATTTAACGGTACGGGATTAATGAGATTCAAAGACATACCTCCATCTGAAAATACACCACCAATGCCCGACGAGGATAAAAATCTTATTATGCATGTTGAATTGCCGATACTTGGCGGGCATCGACTGATGGGAACTGACGCACCCGAAAGCCTTGGCTTTAATGTTAATGCAGGAAACAATATCCATATTAATCTTGAACCCGATACAAGAAAAGAAACAGAAAGATTATTCAGTGAACTATCTGAAAGCGGTAAGGTAACAATGCCTCTTCAGGATATGTTCTGGGGAGATTATTATGGAAGCTGCACAGATAAATTCGGTATCCAGTGGATGTTTAATTGTTCAGAAAAATTAACTTAGAATAATTTAAGAGGTTTATATGGAAACGACCTTATTAACAGTTCAGACTGTTATTGATGCACCGTTAGATGTTGTTTGGAAAAACTGGACAACCCCGGCAGATATAATTAAATGGAATAATGCTTCTGAAGACTGGCACACCACAAATGCAGAAAATGATTTGAGAGTCGGCGGAAAATTTAAATCAAGAATGGAAGCAAAAGACGGAAGTGAGGGATTCGACTTTACCGGCAAGTATGATTCTATTAAACTGAATGAGTCCATAGAATATACAATGGATGATGACAGGAAAGTAAGAATTAATTTTTCACGTGAAGGAAACAAAACAAGAATAGTTGAATCATTTGAAGCAGAAAACACTAATTCACTTGAACTGCAGCAGAGCGGGTGGCAGGCAATTTTAGATAACTTTAAGAGATATACTGAATCCAAATTAAAGTAATCTAATTCATAGAGACTTCTGAAAAATTCAGGATGTCATTCCCTAGTAAACGGGAATCTTAATAAATTTTTATAGATTCCCACCTGCCTTCAGCAGGCAGGCTTTCGTGGGAATGACAGGTGACATACAAATTATTTTTCA
>QZKB01000102.1 GCA_003599415.1 Ignavibacteriales bacterium
TAAATATTTTCCCCAACACAAAAGAACAGAGCTTTAGCATTTATTTTTTTTAGTTCATCCAGAATCAACTGAGTATTTTTTTCAAGTGGACCGTCATCAAATGTAAGAAGTACTTTACCATTGGTTGTATTCCAGTAAAACTTTGAGAAACAAGCTTTAATAATTCCCGGTGGATTAAATGAATATTTCATTGCCTTCTATTTCTCTTTCCACTTTACATTAAAAATAAATCCTGAAACAACTGAAATGATTATATATGGAATATGTAGCAATTCAGCTATCAGGAAGAGGTGTATCCTAATATTTTCAAAAAGGAATTTTCTTCCTTCACGTAATACAATATAGTCAGCTACAAGCTTAATCATCATACTAAAAGCTAAAAGAAATAATGATAAGGTATTACCTGAAATACTTTGGAGAAGCAGCAAAGGAATTGAAAGATAAAATAAAAATGTAAGAGCAAGGCTTAACAAAATATTTACTGGTAATTGAAACCAGTTGAAAGAAGCCCATCTAGTTCTCTGTTTCCAGAAGTTTTTTAAGTTACTTACTGCTTCTGTAGAAACAATTGCGTCAGCATTCCAGCAAAACTTTACCTTGTAATTCGTTTCAATTGAAGTCTTAATAATAAGCGACTCATCAAAAACTTCGCTTAAGTTTTTTGATTTGTTCTTTATTGTTTCAATCAGGTCTTTTCTATAAGCTATATTTGCAGAATTACAAACAACCGGTTGATTTAAACCGATTAAACCTGCACCGGTCAAGATCAGGCCGGCAAACTCTAATTCCTGTAATGAACTGTAGAGAAGTTTTTTATTACTAAATTTAACTGGACCGGAGACAAAGCCGGTTTCTTCGTCAAATGTATTTACAATCGATTCAATCCATTTTGCATTATGCAGGCAATCGCAATCGGTAGTTATTATGATATCACCATTAGCTTGATCAAGTCCAAACTTAATTGCCCTTAGCTTCCGCTGTGCAGGCAAATACTCATTTGGAACAACCAGCAATCTGAAGTAATCTTCTTTTGAAAAGGAATTATATCTTTCAATTGAATCATCCGTTGAGTTATCATCAACATAATATATTTCGAGCTTCTCTTTTGGGTAAGTCTGTTCCTGCAAACTTTTTATGGAATTAATGATGTTATCGGATTCGTTCTTAAATGGAATAATTACAGTAACCTTTTCTTTATTCTCCTTTACCGGTTGTGCTTTTAAAATATTTCTAATTCCCTTCTTTATACTAATAAGGAAAATGAAATAGAAGGCTGAAAGAGATAAGCATATGATCAATAACAAGTTCACATTAATCTCTTCTTAACATGAAAAACAAACCAATAACTGCAGGCAGCAGCACATTTATAAAAAATAATGAAAGTGATGCGTACAAACCGATTATTCCGCTAAGACCAAGATTAGTTATAAAATAAATTGATGCGCCTTCACGTATTCCAAGTTCTCCGAATGACACAGGGGGTATTATGGTTTTAGTAAACATAACAAGAGTACCCGCTACAAGATAATTCCAGATAGCTGAGCTGTCTGAAAATGCTGCAACTAAAAAAGCAAACTGGAGATTATAACAGACAAATAACAATAATGACAAAGCCACATTTTTCAATAACACTTCTTTATGGAGTTTATCAATAACAGCTTTCTTTTCAAGAAATCTTGTAATGAAGTTTTTCCTTTTTACCTTTTGAAGAAGTTCATTCATATCCTGTGATTTATGAATAATATAGAAAAAGCAAACAAGTAAAATTATAAGTGATACTGTTAAAAAAAATATAAATGTAACTGACGGATTAAAATATTGTTTTATAAACAATACAGAGAAAGTTGCGCCAACAAAAAAGATGACTGCCAGATGACATAAATTGTCAACCAGTGTAGTAAATGTTACATCAAAAACAGCTTTGTCTTTAAAAGGAATATTTCTACCGGCATACTCTCCTATCCTAAAAGGAGTTATGATAGCTGCTGAGAACCCGGCAAACAATGAAGAAAGTATAATACAGTTTTTATCCTCATCCAATAATTTCTTACAAGTTATTTTCCATTTGAGAAACTGCAGGAAAATATTTGGAAGCCAAAGTATTATAGCAAGAGTTAAAAAGAGGTAATTTATTTTGTAAAATGAAATTTCGAATTGTTGATTTTTGAATTGTAAAAAAAGATAATAGACTAAACCAAATCCAATAATAATTTTTAAAAAGAATACAATTCTCTTTCTGTTAGAGAATAAAGAATGCAATGAGCTTTGACTTTTACTTTTCATCAATCATTATTTTTTGAGAACTAAAATAAACAATTCAATTGATAAATGAATTACAATACTATTTAAACTTATAGTCATAGAAATTATTATCATCCTGAAGAAGAAATATTTTTCTGACTTTCCCATTCAAGTGGTTAATTCACTTTTCTGCAAGCATTCTTTTTTTATTCGATTCATCTTCCTACTTTGAATTAATATTGCTAACAGTATATATGAATTTTTTATTTCATTTAATGCTTCATTTAACTATTTTCAGCAAAAGTTTTTGGGTAATTCATGGAAAAGGAAAATAAGCACGGTCTGGTTCGCGGTTTATCACTGCTAGCTGCAACAATGATTGCTGTCGGCTCAATGATTGGCTCAGGTATTTTCAGAAAACCGGCTACTATGGCTGGTCAGGTACAATCACCCGAATTACTGTTGTTAGTCTGGATTGGCGCCGGTTTGATCACTTTTATAGGTGCACTTACTAACGCAGAAATCTCCGGAATGATAGAAGACACCGGAGGTCAGTTCGTCTACTTCCGGAAAATGTACGGCGACTTTACAGCATATCTGTATGGTTGGGCAACCCTTGCAGTAATTCAAAGTGGAAGCCAGGCTGCCATTTCTTATGTGTTTGCCGAGTACCTTGGTTACTTTTTTAAATTCCCTCACTTTTCAAAAGAGATTGAACAGATATCTATCTTTATACCTACCATTGGAGACATCTACCCGTTAAAAGATATCGGGACAAAGCTTGTAGCAATTGGTTGTTTGAGTATCCTTACAATTGTTAATTATGTTGGAGTTGTGTTTGGAGGAATTGTACAGACGTTTATTACATTGGTAAAAATCGGAGTTATATTAGTTCTCACCGCTGTTATAATGAAGTTTGGAAATGGATCATTCACAAATGTTTATACAGGATTTCAATTACCTGACTATGGTTCTGGCAGTATTTTCGTTGCAATTGGACTTGCATTAGCCGGGGCATTCTGGGCTTATGATGGCTGGAATAATGTCACTTATGTTTCCGGTGAAGTTAAAAATCCTAAAAGAAATGTACCGTTAGCATTACTGTTCAGTACACTAATTGTAATTGTTGTTTATGCGTTAATAAATATTGCATACCTTTATGTGTTACCGGTTGATCAGATGGCTAAAAGTCCTTTGGTTGCTGCAAGTGCGGCAGAAATAATTTTTGGTCCTGTCGGAGCTTCAATTATTTCTATTGCTGTTATAGTATCCACATTTGGCGCTGTCAACGGAAGTATTCTTTCGACCTCCAGGGTATTTTATGCAATGGCTAAATCAGGATTATTCTTTAACAATCTTGGTCATATTAGTAAGAGATTCAGAACGCCGGATATGTCACTCCTTGTTTTAGGAATTTGGTCCAGTTTGCTTGTTATGACAGGCACCTTTGATATAATAACCGATTATGTAATTTTTGCCGCATGGTTATTTTACGGATTAGGTGCTTACGGAGTTTTTATTCTAAGAAAAAAAATGCCGGATGCTGCCAGACCATACAAAGTCTGGGGTTATCCTTATACTCCAATGTTGTTTGTAATTTTTTCTGCAGTATTTCTGTTAAATACTATTATCTCCGATACACAAAATGCAATGATGGGAGTCCTATTAATATTAATTGGTCTGCCAATTTATTTTTATAAAAAGATCAGACAGAAAGGTTAAGAATAAAATGAGTACTAAAAAGAAGTTTGTTATTATCGATGCAATGGCTTTAGCTTATAAAGCATACTTTGCTTTGATAAACAGACCGCTTTACACCGGCAAGAAAGAACCAACTTCAGCAATATATGGATTCGTTAACCAGATGATAAGAATACTTGAAACGAATAAACCGGATTACATTGCTGTAGCATTTGATTCCAAGGAAAAAACATTCAGGCATGAAAAATATGAACAATACAAAGCAACACGACAGGAAATGCCCGAAGAACTTATTCCGCAGATTCAAAGGATAAAGGATATAATTGAAGCATTTAAAATTCCTGTTTACATTTTACCGGGCTATGAAGCCGATGATATAATAGGAACAGCTGTTAAGAAAGCAGAACTGCTCGGGCTGGATTCCTATGCTATTACTCCGGATAAAGATTATAATCAGCTTATTACAGAAAATGTTCGTATAATAAAACCGGGCAAAACAACAGATGAAATTGTAATAATCGATATAGCAAAGGTAAAAGAAGAATTCGGTATTGAACCGATACAGATAATTGATTACTTAGCGCTTGTTGGAGATAGTTCAGATAACATTCCCGGCGTTGCAGGTATTGGACCAAAAAAAGCCACTCCCCTTTTACAATCATATAAATCAATTGAAGATATTTATGATAACCTGGATAAGATAGAAAAAGCAGATGTTCAGAAAAAATTAGCTGAAGGAAAAGAGAATGCTTTTCTATCCAAGGAATTAGCCAGGATTCATACCGATGTTCCCCTGGATTTCGATTTTGATAAAGCTAAACTTGAAATTCCGGATTACGAAAAACTATTATCCATTTTTACTGAGCTTGAGTTTAAAACATTTTATCCAAGAGTAAAAAAGATTTTCGAATTTTCTCTTAACGGAATTATTGAAGAGAACAACATTAAAGTTGAATCAACTGTACTTTCATTTGATAAAGAAAAAGTGAAGTATTACCTCATCACTAATAAAAAAGAAGCGGAAGAATTAGTTAAGAAGCTAAGCAAGTGCAGCTTGTTAGTGTTTGATACGGAAACTGATTCGCTTGATACAATTACTGTTAACCTTGCAGGAGTATCATTTTGCATTACTGCGGGAGAAGCGTACTATGTTGCAGTAAACCCTTTTCCAAAATCTCATGATTTGTTTTCGAAGGAATTAAGCAACAGGATTGATATAAAAGAATTTATAGATTTATTTACATCAGTATTTGCGAATGAAAAAATTAAAAAGGTTTGCCAGAATGGTAAATATGATATTTCCGTTTTGCGCCGGTATGATATGGAAGTAAACAACTTCTATTTCGATACTATGCTTGCAAGTTATGTAATTGATCCGGATGAAAAGCACGGTATGGATGATCTCTCCGAAAAATATCTTAACTATAAACCAATACCTTTATCAAGTTTGCTGGGTGCAAAAAAAGATCCTTTAAAAATTTTTGATGTTGATTTAAACGAATTATCAAATTACTCCTGTGAAGATGCCGATGTGACGCTTCGCTTGTTTAATGTTTTATCAAAAATTGTAGATGAAAGTAAACTTAACAGGGTTTGTTATGATATTGAGTTCCCCCTTGTAAAAGTGTTAGAAGATATGGAGCGCGAAGGAGTAAAAACCGATGAAGCATTTTTAAAATCACTCAGCAATGATCTTTTATCTTCATTAAACCAGTTCTCTGCGGAAATCTGGAAATGCGCGGGCGAATCATTTAACATAAATTCTTCACAGCAGCTGCAAAGAATTCTCTTTGATAAATTAGGTCTTGATACCGGTAAAAAAACCAAGACAGGATTTTCAACCGATGCAAAATCCCTTGAAGCCTTACAAGGTAAACATGAAATAATTGACCTGATAATGAAGTACCGTGAAGTACAGAAATTAAAATCTACTTATACGGATGCATTGCCGCAGTTGATTAATAAACAAACCGGAAGAATCCACACAAATTTTAATCAGACTATTGCCGCTACCGGAAGATTATCATCTACTAATCCTAATCTCCAGAATATTCCTATCAGAACAGAATTAGGACGTGAAATAAGGAAAGCATTTATTCCAAAAGACAAAAATCATGTTATTCTAAGTGCAGATTACAGCCAGATTGAATTAAGAATTATGGCAAGCATTTGCGGTGATAAAAATTTATCTGCTGCTTTTGAAAATGGCGAAGATATACATAGAAGCACGGCAGCCTTGGTTTTCCAGGTTCCACCTTCAGAAGTTACACCTGATATGCGCCGTAAAGCAAAGGAAGTTAACTTTGGAATCCTGTATGGCATCGGGGCATTCGGATTAAAAACAAGGCTTGGAATTCCACAATCTCACGCTAAAGAAATAATTGATAATTACTTTAAAACATTCAGCAATGTTAAGAATTATATGGATTCTGCAATTAAAAGCGCAAAGCTAAAAGGCTATGCTGAAACGCTTACCGGCAGACGGAGATTTTTAAGAAATATTAATAGTAACAATCAAACCGTAAGAGGATTTGAAGAACGAGCTGCTATCAATATGCCTATACAGGGTACTGCTGCAGATATGATAAAAGTTGCAATGATAGAAATCTTCAAAGACCTGAACAACAGGAAATTAAAATCCAAAATGATATTGCAGGTTCATGACGAATTAGTTTTCGATGTTCATAAAGATGAATTGGAAGAAGTTAAAGCGTTAGTCAAACATCATATGGAAACATCATTCCCGTTAAACGTCCCTATTGTAGCTGAAACAGGAGTTGGTGATAACTGGCTTGATGCACACTAATAATCTTTCTCAAAACCCCTTCCCTTGGAGAAGAGGTTGTGAATATGCTTTTTATTTGATCATCAACATTTTTTTTGTTGAAATAAAACTACCTGTGCGCAATTCGTAGAAATAAATTCCGCTTGGAAGATGAGAGCCATTGAACTCAACTTCATAATTTCCGGCAGGTTGTTCTTCATTTACGAGAGTTATGACTTCATTACCAAGAATATCATATATCATCAATGTTACAAATTGTAGAGACGATCCGCCTGCGGCGGAATGCCTCGTCTCTACGGGGATGGAATATTTAATTGTTGTGGTTGGATTGAACGGATTTGGATAATTCTGTTCAAGACAATAATGATCGGGATTTGCTTTCTCATCAGTATGAACATCGGTTGTAATAAGCTGGGAATCCATCCACAATGCCCTGTTCTTTATCCAGTTTTTCATATAAGTAATTTGCTTTGCATATGTATTTGCAGAAACCATTTCCCATGGATTTGGCCAGACGTATTCATTTAATATTGGCCACTTCTGGTAATTCCTCTTTTGAGCTTCATCTAATTTCAACGCAACTGAATCAATAAAACTATTTAAATAATTCAGACTAAGAATATTCTTTCTGAATTCATTGTACCTGGTTTTTACAAGACTTATAAATTTTGGTTCTTTAAACAGTTTTATCCACCAGAACGGAGGTGGAAAGGGATCACTTGAAAGAAAACTTCTGTCTGTCGATAAAAACTCCAACTGCCAACCG
Organism: Ignavibacteriales bacterium; assembly: GCA_003599415.1. GTDB lineage: Bacteria > Bacteroidota > Ignavibacteria > Ignavibacteriales > SURF-24 > SURF-24. Next base: position 7,494 of record QZKB01000102.1, read on the forward strand.
TTGATATACCAGGCACTGTTGTAATCTGCATTTCCAAATGAAAGATTATTATCCCAAACAGGGCCTGCATAAATTTTATTATCCTTATCATCCCTGTCTTTATAGAAATAAGAGCTCAAACGGTATCCGTCAACATTACGAACAAATTCATTCAGAATTAAATTGTCTGCAAAAGAATTAACATCAATATATTTTGCATAACCAACAGCAGTATCCGCATAGTAAGCACTGTTCATTGCTGATTCAAACGCCCTTACAAGGGTTTTAATGTAAGTCTCTTGCAGCGGATTAATATCTTCCGGTTTCGGATAATGATACTGGTAATAAACACTATTGGATGAATTAGGCAGCGAATAAAATGATTGAAAGGCCTGGTTATTTTCCCCATCCCATTTGTCAATTTTAAAAATATAACCCCCTGTAATGGTTGATGCCAGCGAATCAGCAGGTTCAAGTTTGGAAACACTTACACGATTCTTTCCCCGCTTCACTTTTTCAAAAACTATATAAACACCCTGGTATTCTTCATTAAGAAACAGTTCGCAGAATTTCCATCTGCTTGCGTAATAACCCATATCACTCCAAATCTTAAAAGCTAATACGTCGCGCATTAAAGATTTATCTGTATACGGAGCAGACAGAATCCAGTCATTATCTTTAGGCAAACCCAGAATTGAAACATCAAGATCATTATCCAAAGAATCGCGGGTTTCAACTGCAAATTGCTTTTTGGGAAACATTTGTGAAGATGAACCGCGGTATTCAATAGCTATTTTACCATTATAATCATTTGAAGTATCGTTGTAATCATTCCTATAGCCATCACCATTGTTAATAATTTCCATGTCAACAATTATTTTATAGGAATTATGAATCGCCTGACCGTTAGTATTAATTTTAATTATTGGTAAATTGCTCGTAAAATCAATATCAGGCTGCAGGTTATTTTGTTTCTGTTGTGCAAACAAAATGGAGATTAAACCGGAATAAATTAGAAATATGTAAGTAAGTTTTTTCATTCAGAATTTTGTGTATAGTTTAATTTTTGCAAAAGAAATCTATTCTAAAAATCCCTCAAGTACAATGTAATTTTTATAGGAAAAGAGATGATTATTCTGTAAGAAAATAATAAATGAGTATTCCAAAATTAATTTGTAAGGCCCCGAATGCAAGTCCGCTAATCAAATCGTATTTGTGGGTTTTATCAAGATAAGATTTATTTCCTGATAGATTGTATTCATCGAAATTCTCATCTGCAAGATGTTTGTAGTATGCAGACGTTCCGCCGAATATAACTGCCGTACCAATCAAAGCTTTAAACAGGGTTGAATTAAGAAATGAATTGTTGTTGTTACCATTTTTAAATTTTTTTATTGTACTTGGAAAAGTTGCTGCCAGGTCTCTCGTCTTAAAATTATAAGATATTTTTTTTATCTCATTGCAATTACTAATTGTGAATGCCGTATCAAATATCTCCTGGTTCCATCTGAATACATCTTCTTTTATGCGAAGGTTGTACTCACCTTTTTCCAGTTTTAGATTAACATTGCCTTTACCAACAAGTGAATCATTTAAAATAATAATTGAACCGGCAGAATTTGTACTGATGGTTACCTGGCTAAAACATTCCTGGCTGAACAGATTTGTTATTCCTGCAAAGTTCAGTAACGCAATTGTGAGCAATGAATTAATTATAAATAACTTCATAAGCAAATAATTTACCTGTCTCAGTTCCTATAAAAATCAAATCATTAAAGAAAAACGGAGATAATCTTAACTTATCCTCAAAGTAAATTTCTTTCACTATCCTTCCGTCATTCTTATCAATAAAAAGAATTCTTTTATTGTAGTCAGGCTGGATTATTAAATTTTCAAATACTAATCCGGTAGCATTTAAATTTCCTTTGGTTTCCAGTTTCCAGGATTGACTACCGTCTTTCAAATTAAGTTTAATCAGATCTCCTCTTACATTTCCGATGAATAGACTATTCCCATCAATAATCGGAAATGATACTGTCTTAAATCCAATTGAAGCGCTCCAGGTTATTTTCCCTGTGCTTAAATCCATAGAATGAACGTTGCCGCTGTTATCACCAAAATAGACACGATTATCATAAATTGTAAATCCGCCTTCAATACCTGCCTGTAATTTTACCCGGCTTAATAGTTCACCGGTTTTAATATTCAATGTAGTTACAGAACCATTATCATCCCCAAATATCAGTTTATCATTATCTGCAGCGGCATTGGAATGAATAAAACTTTCATTCTTATATTCCCATATCTTACGGGAGTTATAATGGAACCTTAACACATTTCCCTGCTCAGTAAAAACAATAAAGCCATCATCAAGCCGAATCATTTCCTTTATAACTTTACCAGCAATTTCAATTTCATTAACCATCTTCCCGGTCTTAATATCGTATTGATAAATTGTACTCAGGTTATCTTTAGCTTCAACAACAGCATAAATCAGCTTTAGTTGGTTAACAATCGGTGCAGCGATAATTAGGTTTTTATAACTAAGGTAACCAAGTTCTTTTCCATCTTTAAGGTTGAACGCATAGATTCTGCCTGAGAGATCCGAACAGAAAATAGTTTCACCCTGCAATGCAACAGCAGAAGTATTAAGACCTCCATTAATTTCAACCGACCATTTTAATTTGAGAGAATCGGAAATATTCTTTTGAACGTAAAAATTTCTCTCAGGTTTTTCTCCAAACATTTCAACTGAAACTGCATTGTACTTTGCATCCGGGATTATAAAATTTTTATTGCACCCTTCTGCATAAAACAATGATAGAAAGAAAACTGCTGTAGTTACGGACTTAACAATATTATTCTTTTGTCTTAACTTCATTAAAAGTCCCAGCCAAAGAAGAATTGATAAAACAAGCCCGGTTGAAAATCCTTAAAATTATTTTCAATCTTTTTTCCAATATCATATCTAAATGTGAAGACATTAAAAAGACTAAACCGCAGTCCGCCGCCGATACTTCCAAGAGTTTCTTTGTACTCAGTATCCCAGGCGCCTCCGGAATCAAAAAAGAAAGCTCCGCGAATATTTGGAAAACCCAAACCGAAAAATGGAAATTTCAGGTAAACCAAATCGACCACGGGAAACCGCAGTTCAACAGAAGTTAACCAAAGTTTTTCACCTCGAATCGACCATCTCGGCCAGCCGCGTAAATCCCAGCTGCCGCCCATAAAATATCTTCTTGCTTCTTTACCTTCATTATAAAATAATGCAGCCCTGAAAGCCAAGCAGGAAGGATAACTTAGACGAATGTATTTTCTAACATCGGCAATTGCAGTAAAGTAATTTACATTACTGAATTTAACATCGTTAGTAACTCCTAAAAGAAATCTTATTCTTGTCCCGTCCAATGGTCCCGATGGTCCCCACAATGAATTATCTAAAACATATGAAAGAGAATTAGAAACAAGCAGAGCTTTCCTTTCAATAACTCCTGATACCACTTCTTTATCTGAATTGGCAACGGTTACAGTTGCCTCAAGTCTTTGGAATTTTGACATTGGATATAACAATGAGAAATAACCGCCGAAACTTCGTTCGTAAAAGTATTCATCGGAATCACGTATATCGTACCGTCTTCCGCTAAAGTGAAAAACTCCGTAAGCATAGTTGGTTCTGTTCTTAATGTTTATCCTTGATATAGCAACATTAAAACTTTTCAGGAAATCGCTCTGGACTTCTGCCGTGTTATAGATAAGAAAGAAATAATTATCATCGCTGAAAAGATCACTTAAAGATAAAACTGCTCCGCCGCTTGTACCGTAAATTGGGTCTGTGCTTACAACGCTCTGTGCAAAATCAATTGAATATTCATTTTTATATGAAATTTTATCTTTAGCCGGGTCAACTATTAACTTGTTTGCTGCCCAAGAGCCACCGGCATTTTCAAAATTGAATTGTACAAAATCTTTTACAGAATCAGCGAGACTTGCAATTTCCGTTTCATATAATTGAAAAGAGAAATTTTCAAAGGCTGCAGCAACAATTTTTGAAGGACTTACAAAAGTATAGCTCAGCAAACTTGTCAGGTAATCAGTTACTCTTTCCATTCCAACCGGCAAATTATCTTCACTGAATTTTAACTTCCAAAGGTTTTGGGTTTTATTCTGATCGCATATAAAATAAAGTTCACCTGAAAGCGGAGAATACTGAGGAGAAGAAATATCTGCGTTACAATATGTCAGGTATTCAATTTGACCGGTTAATAAATCGTATTTGAAAAGATTGAATTTACCTTTGTACTTCCCAGCTGTTCTGTCCGAAGAAAAAATTATTGCTTTTCCATCCGAACTAAAATTCGGAGTTCGGTCACTGTAATAATCATCAGTAATTCTTGTAAGTGAATCAAGCTGATAATCATACAACCAGATATCACTGTAGCCCCGGTTATCAATTGCCTGGAAAAGAATTTTATTTCCGTCCTGCGACCATCTTGGAGAATTAATTGAAATAATATTTTTCTGCTGAAATGAATTAAGAACATTATCTTCTTTAACAGAATAAAAATGTATTGCATCCGTTGCGCCGGATTTTGTTACAAATGTAATAATTCCGTTTTTAGAAACATCAAGCGATGGCTCAAGCAAATGAAAGGCTTCAAAAATTTCTTCCTTTTCACCCTGAATAACTACTTCCGGTTTTGGTCCGTCTTCCTTTTTAAGTTCCTGTCTCAGTTCCTGTTTATATAATGAAGAATAGCCGTTTCTGTTCGCAATAAAAAAAATATAATCTTTGCCGTCAGACGAATAATAAGCAGGTGAAAAATTAAAACCAAAATCAGTTAACTGGGTGCCGGTATTTCCAGGTGGTACATTATCCTTAAGTAGCGGATAATACTTTTGCTTTAAATAATAGAGCCACTCTTTGTCAATCTCTTCAATTGATTTCCCAAGAAGATACTCGAGCAGTTCATTAAAATTATCGTACTGCCAGAAATCTTCTATAAGGTAGAATACTATCTGCTCACCATATTTCTCTGCAATAAACTGCAGGAAATTCTGCCCTTCCTTGTACATCAGGAAGGAACCGTAAATCTGGGACATATCTTTTAAGCCGACAAAGTAATTGTTTATGGTAGCATCACGCATAACCATTTCTGCCTGTGTATCCCAATCGGTTGACCAGTATTCTGCCAAACCTTCAACAAACCATAGCGGTGGAAACCTGTCCGAAATTAACCTGTGTTCTCTTAGTATCCGACCAACTTTAAGCGTCATAAAAACATGAACAAGTTCATGTTTAATTACATGCCTGAAAGCCGCCTGGGAACCGAGATAAGGAATTACAACCCGGCCTTTCATAAACTCAAAAAAGCCGCCGACACCCTCAGGAATAAATCCCGGAGTTGTGTTGGTTTGTTGAAAATGAATATGTGTATTGTAAAAGATGAGAGGAATTTTTGTTGAAACGTAGTAATTGAATTTAACTTTTAATTCTTCATAGGCTTCTTCTGCAAAGTAAGCACCTATCTCTGCCATCTCCTCAAAATCATTGTAATAGTAAATATTGAAATGTTCGGTTTTAAGAACCTTCCATTCAAAGTCGTTATACTGTACTTTATTCCTGCCGAAGAAATAATACTGTGCATTCAAGAATTGAGCAATTCCAAACAGGATTATTACAGAATATTTAATTTTACGGATTAGCAAGTCGCTCTTTTAAAGTATTAATATTCTTTATTGTTATAGGATCAAAACCCCGCAGAACAGCAAGGTAATAACTAATCCAATCGCATAAATAAATTAAATCAAACATCCTCACCCTGAAATCATCTTCTTTACTTTCGAGGTTTATTATTTCGACGCCGGCATTCCTTATTAGTTCTGACGTTACAAGAAATCTTTTACTAACCTGAGGATGATAATCTTTATCAATCAGGTTAACTACCTTTGCATTAAACTGTTTATCCAGATAAGATTCCCAGCCGATAATTTCATTATGGTTCATTTCAGGAATAACATTGCTAAAAGCATTCAACTTTGAATTTTCATTTACCTGGCATTTAAACCTGTATCCAACAGATGAAATTATGTCTCCTGCATAGATAACCGGGATAAACCCGATTAAGGATTTAGCAGTTTCGATTGAAATATTTTCCTCTTTTAAATACTCAGCAGTTTTGTCCTTTAAAAGATTTAGGATTGAACTGACAAGTTTATCTTTCGGCTCAATTAGATTTAGCTGCTGGAATATTTTTAAGACCGTAAAGAAACTGATGTACAATGCAAATCTTGGCTGATAACTACCTTTTACAGTTATGTATGGTAAATTATTTTCTTCCGATATCTGCTTAATTTTTCCGCCTGAGCCTACACAAATAATTTTACATTTACGTTTTAGTGCCTCATTGAGGACAGAAATTGTTTCTTCTGTATTACCGCTATAGGATGATACGATTACGAGAGAATTTTCATTTATAAACTGAGGTAAAGAATAACTTCTGTTTATTACAAACGGAGTTTTCAGTTCATCAGATAAAAAATTCTGCAGAATATCTCCTGCAATAGCGGAACCGCCCAAACCGGTTAAAAGTATAGCGCTGTATTTAAAATCTTTCATCCTGGAAACATCAAATTTATTGTCCCAGGCAAACTCAATCTGCCCATAAGAATTCTTAAGCACTTCAATTTGATTCTGAGTATCGTATTGTTTAATTAAATCATTAATTGTCATTATTACCTCGGAGTGAATAAATCAGATTAAAAAATATTTTGTGATCTTTCGATTTGATTGTCTTTAAAAAACTTATCTATCTTCTGCGTTATCTGTTCAATACCAACACAGTTCAGGCATTCATCGGCAAGTATCCGCGCTTTTTCATAACTCATACTTCTGATTATTTTTTTGATATACGGAATTGCAGCCGGTGAAGTACTAAGCGAATCCAATCCCATTCCAACAAGTAACGGAACTGCAAAAGTATTTGCGGCCATCTCTCCGCACATACTTACAATTGCATTTGCCTGCTTGCCGTCCTTAATAACATGGTTTATTGTTTTAACAACTGCAGGATGAAATTCCTGGTACTGCAAAGATACGTTCTCATTGCCTCTGTCAACAGCAAGTAAAAACTGTATTAAATCATTAGTACCGATACTTAGGAAATCCACTTCGCTTGCAAATTCCTTAGCCATTACGGCAACAGACGGAATCTCAACCATTACACCAAGCTTAATATGGTTGTCAAATTTTTTCTTCGCCTTCTTAAGTTCCTCTTTACAATTCTGGATAAGGTGTTTTGTTAATCTTACTTCGTGAATTGAAGATACCATCGGGAGCATAAATTTAATATTCTTCAAAATGCTTGCTCTTAAAACTGCCCTTATCTGTGTTTCAAATATTTCTACATTATCCAGCAGGAATCTTATTCCGCGCCAACCTAAAAAAGGATTTGGTTCTTTAATATCATACGGCAGGAATTTATCCCCGCCGACGTCAAATGCTCTTATGATCATGTATTCAGGATAAACCTTGGAAGCAATTTCAGAATACATTCTAAACTGCTCATCCTCATCAGGAAAAGTGTCCATTTCCCCGAATACCTGCTCTGTTCTCAGAAGCCCGATTCCTTTTGAACCACTCTGAATAAGTATTTCAATTTCTTCCGGAACATCAATGTTGCTTCGTAAAATAATTTCTTTCTTATCGAGTGTTACAGCTGGTTTGTCCCTAAGATTTAAAAGCTCTTTATCGTACTGATCTAATTTTTCAAGTTTCTGGTTATAATAATCTAATTGTTCTTCAGAAGGATTTATTATAGCGTAACCATTAAACCCGTCAATAATAAGCATGTCGCCATCTTTAACTCTTTTGGTTGCGTCGTGTGTTCCAAGCACAGCCGGAATTTTAAGTGAGCGTGCAACAATAGCGGCATGAGAAGTAAGTCCGCCAAAGTCAGTAAGAAAACCTTTTACATTACTTTTGGAAAAGAGTATTGTATCTGCCGGTGTAAGGTTGGAAGTAACAATGATAGAATTTTCCGGTAGTTTTGATTTTAGTCTTTTCTTTTTAAGATTTCTGATGATCCTGTTTTTAATATCGTCAATATCATGCGATCGTTCTTTCAAATAATATTCTTCGCTTGCATTCATCAAATCAGTATATCTGGAAATTTCCCTGTTAACAATAAACTCGGGTAATTTCTTTTCCTCAACTATACCTTTTGTAATTAATTCTAATAAAACGGGGTCATCAAGAATCATAATCTGGGCTTCAAAAATTGCGGCTCTTTTTTCACCCATCTTTTCATTAGCATAGCTAAGGATTTTATTCAATTCGTGTTTGGATCTGTCGAGAGCATCGTGAAGATTTTTTATAGCTTCATCAGTATTTTCAACCGCCCCGTCGAATACATCAAGTTTCTCCTTTGAATACAAAAATGCCATTGAAATGGATATGCCCGGAGCGCCGGAAATTCCGGGAATAATATTTGGGCTATGTGAAAAATTGTTTTTCAAAGTTCGTCAAATCCTCTGTTAAAATAATCAGCAATTTCTGCTGAAGCTTCATTTTCATCAGGACCATCAAAAGTAAGAACCAACTCAGAACCTTTTTCGGCAGCTAAAGTCATAACACCAATAATGCTTTTGCCGTTTATATGAAGTCCGTCTTTATTAATAAAAAATTCTGATTTATACTTTGCTGCCAGCTTCACTATTGTGGCTGCAGGTCTTGTATGTAAACCTGCATTGTTTACAATTTTTACTACGATTTCAAGCATATTTAATAATTTCGGTCAATTAGTGAATTAGTAAGATTAACAAGAGCAAGGCTTTTTTGTTCATCAAAAATCTCAAGTTGTTTTAACGCTTTGCCAATGTACTTTTTAACTTCATCTTTTGCTTTTTCAATTATTCCAAGCCTAAGATAAATTTCTTTATAATCATTTACCAGCTTTTTATCCACGCCTTTATTTTTAATAAGCAATTTAAGTTTATTCAAATCTTTTCCGCGTGCTGTTTCAACTGCGGAAAGAAGCAGAAAAGTTTTTTTCCCTTCAACAATATCGCCGCCAATAAATTTACCAAAATCCACTTCACTCGCAAAAACATCCAAAAGATCATCCTGAATCTGAAACGCAATACCGAGATACCTGCCAAATAATGTGAGCGCTTTAATCTCCGGTTCGGTTGCATTCGCTAATTGTGCCCCAATCGAAGTACTTGTTTCAAGTAATGCAGCAGTTTTCTTCTCAATCATTTTAAAATATTGTTTTAAAGTAACCGAGTTGTTGGTTTCGAAATCTTTATCTAGACTTTGCCCCTCGCAAACTTCCACGACTCCGTTTGTAAAAGTATCAACAATTCTGTTAGCATCATTACCGCAATCTTTAATCAGGTATTTATAGGCAATGGCTAACAGGTTATCACCGGTAAGTATTGCAGTACTAAGGTTGTATTTTTTATGTATTGTAACTCTGCCGCGTCTTTTATCTGAGTTGTCCATTATATCGTCATGGACAAGAGTAAAATTATGTAACAATTCTACTGCAACTGCTGCGTTAATAACTCCTGTAACGTTTCCTTTTACTGTTTTGTATGCTAGCATTAGAAGCAGCGGTCTTAATCTTTTCCCGCCGCCTTCAAGAATATAGCTGCTTGGCTCATATAAGGATTGCGGCTGCCTTCCTGTAAACAATTTCTCAAGCTTATTATCTATTTGCTTTCTTAGTTTTAATATTTCTTTTTCACACGATGAAGACATAACTATTTCCGAATTTCCTGTAAACCGTTTTTCCTTAATTGGTTTAATGATCTGCTGTTTGTAAGATACATTACTTTCTTTACCGTATCGAACCAGCTGAGAATTAATTTTTCTACACCGGCTATACCTGATTGATCGAGACATTGTAAAATTATCCTTGCAGAAGCAACAACATCAGAACCAAGAGCCAATGCTTTTGCAGCATCCATACCATTGTTTATTCCGCCGGATCCGATAAGCATAAAATCAAAATGATTTTTTAATTTTTTTACTTCACTTATGCAGTCAGCAGTTGGAATTCCCCAGTCCCAGAATTCAATCCCTCTTTCATCTTTATTGCGAAGTATTTCCACCCCGGCCCAGCTTGTCCCTCCAGCACCGGCAACGTCAATTCCTTTTACTCCTGCCTCTAATAATTTTTTTGCTGCTTTTCTGTTTATTCCCGCTCCAACTTCCTTTACGATGATCGGTAAACTTACCTTGTTGCAAATCCTTTCAAGGGATTTAAGAAACCCTTTAAAGTTTGGTTCGCCGTTTTTCTGGAGTAATTCCTGTAAAGGATTAACATGAATTACAAACGCATCCGCTTCTATAAGTTCTGCTAAATATTTTATTTTATCTTCAGCTTTGGCAGATAAAATTTGTGCTGCTCCAATATTTCCAAGGATGGGAATTTTCGGTGCGTTCTTCCGTATAATTTTATAAGAATTATGGTGAGTATCATTTTCCAAAGCCTGCCTCTGGCTTCCAACACCAAGAGCAATGTTTAAATTATTTGCAACCACTGCAAGCAATGCATTAATATTTTCCGCTTCCATTGTTCCGCCGGTCATACAGGAAATTAAAAACGGAAAATCAATCACCTTATTAAAAAATTTTGCCGACAGCTTTATCTTTTCAATTTCTATTTCAGTAATAGCGTAATGAGAAAATTCATACTTATCAAATCCATTTGATTTTTCTATGAAAGCCACCTTGTCTGTAAGACATAATTCAATGTGCTCTTTTTTTCTTTTTGAAGTAGTTTCGCTCATTTTCCGGGTGATTTTATCATTCATTTATTGTTCGTTAAAATATTAAAATTATAAGATAAATTCATTTATTTGATTTTAATCTTTGAATGAAAATGCATTTACATATAGATGGGATTTTTCAAATTTTATCTCAATTCGGTTTTGAAATGAAATGATTTTGCATAAGAAAAGTATATTTTGATTGATGAAGAAAATCAACCAGAAAGATAGAGGTGATGCCTCTATCTTTCTGTTAAAATAAATCGACTTTACGGTTTGATATTATAATTCTGATTAAAAATGTTCTCAGGATCAAATTTTCTTTTAATTTGCTTAAGTCTTTCAAATGTTGCGGCAGGATAAATTTCATTTATATTTTCTTTTTCACTTGTGAAATTAACATAAATACCTTCACCAAATTTCTCAAGCGATTTCCACGGCTGCAATACGGCTTCCATCTGACTTTCGGTGAATGATGCAGGAGCAATTATACCGGCACCAATTATAAACTTGCTGCTTCTAAAAGCAAACGCAGTTGCATCAGGGGCTATCCTGTTGTTCTCACCATTTATACTTCTAACTTGCAGAACAGGACTATTCTCTTTACCGCAAATCCCGGATAGTTCTTTAATCAGGTCATCGTTTAATTCCTTAGTAAAAAAATTCTTAACAGTTATTTTTATTTCTGCTGGTGGGTGCATTGAATCTTCAAGAACATCAGCGTAATTCATCTCTTTAACATTTTCCTGAACCACTGTTCCCCACTTCATAAATGGTTCAATAGCTTTTTTCGATTTAGAATTCAGTTTACCTGCATAACATAATAAAATATAAATACCGGCAGGCATTCCAAAAAGCGACGGCATTATACGAATAGTGCTGTTAAGATTTTCATCTGCTTCATTAATATAATCCCTCCATCCTTTTAAAACACTCTGAAGATCTTCCAATCCATATTGAACAGTACCAAAAACAACTTTATCAATCTTTCGTGCGATAAATTCGAAATTAGTTACGATACAGAAATTACCGCCACCGCCACGAATTGCCCAGAAAAGATCTTCATTTTCTTCTTTGCTAATCCTTATGATGGAGCCGTCTGCCAGGACTGCTTCTGCCGCAACAAGACTGTCGATTGTAAAACCATACTTGCGAACCATCCAACCGATTCCGCCGCCGAGGACCAATCCGCCAACACCAACAGATTTTGTATCCCCGGATGAGATTGCAAGCTTATAAGGTTCTAATTCTTTGGCAACGTCACCCCATTTTGCACCTGCTCCGACTCTGACTATTCCATTTGACTTGTCAATTACTTCCACCTTGTTAAAATTAGATAAATCGATAACAATACCACCGTCATTTGTAGCGAAACCGGCAGAACCGTGTCCCCCTGAACGTGCTGAGATTACCAATGAATTTGATACTGCAAAATTTATAGCTGCAGAAACATCATTATTATCCAACGGTTGAACAACCAAAGCCGGAGATCCTTTTTTTGAATATGCTTCTCTTAACTTCTCATAACGGGCATCCTCAGGTAATGTAATTTCCCCTTTGAATGTCTCTTTTAGTTTTTCAAGACCAGTAAGATTAGCTAAAGAATGCATTGAAATTTTCCCTTCCTGAAAATTTGCTTCTTCTTTAAACATAGTTTTTTGCCCTTTTAATAATTAAATATATTTGAATTAACTACTTAAATATTTCCCTTAAATTTTTTCAATGATTTTCTAATGGATTGCAGAAACAGCGTTGTTAATAATAATAAAGTAAAAAAATTTTATTTATACAAGTGAACGGGAAAGCATAAAAAAATTTTACCCAATTGAATAAAACCTTTCCATCCAATTAAAATAAATACTGCATTCAATCATTCATGCATTCAATCATTCATGCATTCAATCATTCATGCATTCAATCATTCATGCATTCAATCATTCAAACCTTCAATCCTCAAATCCTTCAACCCTAACATCCTTCTACTTCTCACAAATCTCTTTCAGCTTTTCCAATGCTATTGGCCATTTATCTTCAAACTCCTGCTTAAATTCTTCAACCGTATCCGTGTCAATCAGCAATTCAGTTTTACCACCTTTATTTTTGAATGTATAATTTTCGTGCGCTCCTTTCCATGGTTCAACTTCAGGACTTGTTAAATCTTCCTTACCATCGTTAATCATTCCAAGATGTTCAATTGAAATGAATTCGTGTAGACGGTTTTCTTCAATTCTGCTAACCATACCCATTTCACCGGTATCACCGGGAGCAAGAAATAATATTTTACTGCCTTTGCTCCAGCTACCAATAAAATGTGAGCCGGGCATAAAAACTTCTGTCCATATTTTATATGTTTCTTCGCCAAGCATAGTATCCCAGACTTTTTCCTTTGGCGCATCAATTATAATTGAGAAATGTAGTTTTAACATTGTTATATCCTTTCTTCATTTGCTAATTTTTTATTAAGAACAATCCATTGTTTGAATGAACTTGTAAACCGTTGAAACGGTTATGCTTTCGTTAATAGTTCTTTATAACCCACGGATTAATCCGTGGGTTAATGAAATCAAATATACTTTTATAAACTGTTTCAACAGTTTATTAGATTCTGTTTCCTAATTCACGCAACCTGTTAAGAACAAATGATTTTGATTATTCTTTACTCATTATCATAAGCTTTTTGCAAACCGTCTATTTCAAGCTTTTTCATTTGCAGCAATGCACTTGTTACTCTTTTTGCTTTTACCGGATCAGGATCTTACATGAGCTTGCTTAAAATAACCGGAACAACCTGCCAGGATAAACCAAATTTATCTTTTAGCCAGCCGCACTGCTGAGCTTTTTCATCTGCGCCCTCAGAAAGTTTATCCCAGAAATAATCTACCTCCTCCTGGTCATCGCAATTAATTACAAAAGATATTGCTTCTGTAAATTTGAAATGCGGACCACCATTAATAGCTACAAACTCCTGCCCATTTAAAATGAATTCTGCAGTCATCAACGAACCTTTGGGCATTCCTGATACTGCGGCTGCTTCATCATTATAGAAAGCAGTTTTACCGATTTTTGTTTTCTTACCGGCTTTTGATGTTACCGGTCTGTTTGAAAAAACCGACACATAAAAGTTTACTGCTTCCTCTGCATTATTATCAAACCACAGGAATGGGATTATTTTTTGCATTAGAATTCCCTTTCATTAATGTTGAACATACTTTTGATTCTTATAAGCGCCTCTATTTTATGATACAACAAAACATTTTATAAATCCACACACAAAAGAAGAAATTATTATCTTAATTCCGAAATAGAATTATAGAAATGAAACAATCATCAAATGAAAAAAAATAGAGAAGAACAAAAAGAATTCACTAATTAGGTGAAAAATATAAAGGAGTATTTTAACTCACCCCTCGATAATGAAACGACAAAAATCTCCTCTCTTGTAAGAGAGGGGAAAACCTGCGATAGCAGGTTGGGGTGAGTTTTCCTAAAAAACAAGCGAGTATTTTCTTTTCTAAATCGGAATTAAGATTATTAAACTTATTTTATCACCAATTATTTATTGACAGTAAATGAGAAAAGATTTAATTTGAAGCCGAAAATTATGAGTTGATTTAATGGGTACGGGGAATTCATTCCAAAATACATTTACGCTTAAGGTTTTTGTAAGTAAGAGGACTATACTTGCCACAGCATTATACACAGCAGAAAAGCAGATTATACAAAACACATAAATTTCTAAAACGAGCTGAAATAAAAAATTTTACTTAATTCTATCATTCCTGCTGACAGAGAGATAGGAAGAATGTAGGCAGTAAAACTAATCGTTAGGTGGCTTTAATTATGACCGAAAAAGAATTGGAAATATTGGTTAATTCTTCTAATAAGATTACCGAACATTGGAGGAAATATGAAGATGATATTCTAGAACTAATTGATTCTTCAGATATCAAACAAACTGCCGAAGCTTGTTATATTCTTGAAAATAATTCTGAATCCATTTTACATGAGATATTAAATTCAGTTATCAATAATAATTTTTATTCTGCTTCAATATTATATCGTTCGCTTACTGAGTATTTCCTTCGACTAATATATATCTATTTGCGGGCTAATAACGACAAAAATGATAATGTTGGTTATGAATACAATGTATTACTTAAAGAAAATGAAACTCGTCAGTTTAATAATTCTATTAGCGAATTAAATGGCTATATCAAAGAATATAATATCTCTGTGAATAAGAAATATTTAAAACCAATTACTACGTCAATGACTCTCGAACAAACAAAGAATGCAAAAATCAATTTTTCTTATAGAAATATTATAAAATATATTTTCCAAAATTATAACCAAATAAAATTATTTGGCCCAGATGATATTTTCTTTTTTATAGTTATGCAAGAATATCTTGAACTATCATCTTTTGTTCATGGAGGACCAACGAGCACTGAAATATTTTCATTGCAATCAAATAAGGATGAATCAGAAGAAATTAATGGTTTTTACATTACTCGATCATTAAAGATATGTAACCTACAAAAGTTTTATGTCATCAACCTTTTTATTAACCATAATCTAAAATTCAGCGTCCCTAATGTTCAGATTCTTTTAGAATTAATGGAACAGTTTAATATAAGTTTGTGAGGCCATATAACCCGTAATTTAAAGCCGACTGCTTTAAAGTTTACGGTATTTAAAAATTATTGGTAATAGGTTTTAAATTCGGCATTGCTGTTGTTGGCCAGTCAGAACCTGGTATACTGCCGGTTAGTGGCACGTCGTTATGTGTCTAGTGTAGTTACACTTAACCAATTTTATTTGATCAGAAATAGTTTATCACTATATAGGCATTCACTCTTCTTCAAATATTACTCACAGGAGGCTGCAATGAAAAAGAATCTTTTTATTATTCTGGTCCTCTTCTTCTTTTCCGGGTGGACTAATCAAAAAGCTTCTCAAATTAATCTTCAGGAACAGGAGACAGCTAAGAAGGAAATTAGAGAAGTCGTTAACGTAATTTTCCGGAGCCTTGAGAAGATGGACATTGAAGCTCTTTCACAATCGTATTCTGACTCAACTAACTATATCCTTATCGCTACAGACGGAACGATTGCGGATTACCAGGTGGCTAAGAATCATCACGCTATATGGTTCAAGTCTCTTTCCTCTCTTAAAATCACACCCATCAAGGACGAATTCAGATTCCTGGCCGACAACATTGTAGTCTGCAGCTGGCAAGGCAAATTCGAAATGTCACTGAAAACAGGTAAGAAACTAAAGATCGATAAGTTTGGAATCACTTTTATTTTCACCAGGATCGATAACCAGTGGAAGGTCATTTACCAGCATTCATCTGCATTACCGCCGGTCCAGGAAAAGTAAAGAAGTTTCTATTGGTAAATACTAATTATATATGTACATTGTATCTGTACAACAGAAAAGGTGCGTAAAATGTCAATCAGTTTAACATATACACAAGCCCGGGCAAATTTAGCCAAACTATTAGATGAGGTTTCGCATAATAAAGAGATAGTAATAATTAACCGTAAAAATGCTGATAATGTTGCTTTAGTATCGGAAAGCGAATTATCAAGTATTCTTGAAACAGCACATCTATTACGCTCACCTAAAAATGCTCAGAGATTGCTAAAAGCATTATTGAAGGTTCAGGAAGATGATGAAATCCCTCAAACAATTGAAGATCTGAAACGGGAATTCGGTCTTGAAAAATAAAATCACAAAGGAACGCTTAAGTATATTCCATTCAGAGTTTAGAGAAGACTTAGCTTATTGGATAAAAACAGATCGTAAAGTTGCGTTAAGAATATTGGAAATTGTAGAAGCAATAATTCGGGATCCATTTGAAGGAATTGGGAAACCGGAGCCACTCAGATATTTGGGCAATGGTGTATGGTCAAGGAGAATTACTCAAGAGCATCGAATTGTTTATGTTGTTAGCGATAGTAAAATCGATTTTATCCAATGTAGGTATCATTATTAAATGCAATATGTCCAGAGGCTTACAATTAAGCCTAAGGATTATTAATATGGTTATTAAGATTTCTTTTTGTTTAGTCTCATTTCACTCCACTATAAAATCTCATTGACAATAACTCCGATATCAAATAAATTGATAACACAACAATAAGGATTGGTTATGATTACCAACGGAAGTCAATTTAAAAATATAGATGAGTATATCAATCAGTTTCCAGGAGAAATACAGGTCCTGTTGCAAAGTATGAGGCAGACAATTAAAAAAGCTGCACCTAAAGCGGAAGAGGCAATAAAATATCAAATGCCAACGTTTACTTTGAATGGCAATCTTGTGCACTTTGCCGCGTATAAAAATCACATTGGATTTTATCCTACTCCTTCAGGAATTGAAGCTTTCAAAAATGAATTTTCAACATATAAATTTTCCAAGGGCGCAGTTCAATTCCCAATAGATGAAAAGCTTCCGTTAAGTTTGGTTAGCAGGATTGTAAAATACCGCGTAGAAGAATCAACTGAAAAGGCAAAACTTAAAAATGTAAAAGTTTGTCCTAATGGGCACAGGTTTATTAAAACCAGCGACTGCCCTACCTGTCCGATTTGCGAGAAAGAACGCAAACCGACATACGGATTTAAGTCTTTGCTTGCAGCACCGGCAATACGCGCACTTGAAAGCAAAAAGATCTCAACATTAAAACAACTGTCAAAATATTCTGAATCTGAGATTTTAAAACTTCATGGAATGGGAAAGAATGCAATAACAACACTGAAGAAGGCGATGAAGACAGAAGGATTAGCTTTTAAGAAAAGGTGATGCTGGATGTAAGTATGGAAAATGTTAAATGTAAGATGGGAAATGGGAAATGGGAAATGGTAATTGGAAACTGGAGATTGGAAGTTTGAGAAGCGAAGAATTGGGGAAAGGGTGAAACGGAGAAGTGGAGGTGAAACTCTATGGCTCTCTGTGGTTCTCAGTGCACTCTGTGTAACGACTTAGAGGTGATGCTGGATTCTGGATACTTGATACTGGATGTAGGTATGGAAGATGTGAAATGTCCCGCAAAGCGGGATCAGCCTTTGGCTGAGAAGATGTGAAATGTGAAATGGGAGAAAGGAATGACGATTGGAAATGTTTATAAGTACTAAATATTGCATTCGAAATTTAAGCAGTTAAAAGAGCTGCAACAGTTGTAATTGCTGTTTCTGAACGGAGACGGTTATTGCCAAGTTTGTATCTCTCACCTTCTTTAACCAACTTAATTTCTTCATCACTAAAACCACCCTCAGGGCCAAATAGGAAAAAATATTTCCGGTCCGTATCAATTTTAAAATCTTTAAAAGATTTATCAGAATTTTGTTCGAATAAAATTTTTAAGCCTTCCAGCGAGATTATTTGATTAAGCGATTTTACCGTTTCTAACTCAGGCAGGTAGCTTCTTAAAGATTGTTTCATTGCGGAAATAATTATTTTCTGCCAACGCTCCAACCTTTCTCCTTTCGCAATACATCTTTCACTTTCGAACACGATAAAATTTGTTATTCCAAGTTCAACACATTTCTCAAGAGCAAATTCAAATCGTTCCTGGCTTTTTAACTTTGGCAGACAGAAATAAATATTCTTCATTCTGTTTTCAAATGAATAAACTTCAAGAACATCAGCTATTAATTCCTGCCGGGTTATGTTGTTTATTTCAGATTTGTAAATTCTACCCTTCCCTGTTGTAATATAAATAATGCCGCCTTCGGAATGACGCATTACTTTAACAGCATGATTGAACTCTTCACCATGAAGGATCAATTGATTATCAATTATATCTTCAGGTGTAAAGTATAATTCTATGTTAGAAAGAGAAGCCGAGATCAAAAATATACTCCACGTTTTTATGTTCATCCAAAGCTAATTCAATTCTTAAAATATTATACGGTAAAAATAATACAGATAAACCACATCCGTAACCGGAATAAAAACTTCTTGTTGAGATTGTTTCATTTTTAAATTGAGTAGCCCCGGTATCAAAGAACATATTTGTAAATAAAGCAATCCTGTAGCTTGTTAACGAAACTGGAATTAATGGAAGTTTTATGCTGAAGTTCCATTCTTTGATAATAGGATATTTTATTTCTGCCGAAGCTAAATAAAAATGATTCCCCTCCCTAAGCTGATTATAATGCCCTCTTACTTTTTCTCCCGATCCTAAATACGAATAACTGTAAAACGGAACGTTGTTTCCAAAAGTCATTCTTGAAGCTAACCGCCATTTACCTGTAAGGTTACCAATGATCGACATGTAATTTCTGAAATCAAGGAATAGCGTAGAAAAGTTTATATTGTTAATTCCAAAACCTGAGTTGTTGAAGCTGGCAAGCGCCACCAAACCCGAATCAGGGAATTGTTTCAGGTTGCGTGTATCATATAAATAATCAATGCCAAGGTTTACTACATTATCAATTCTTTTTCCCGATGCAGTACTTAGCTTTTTCAGATCATCAGGCATTTCGATGTAATTAAAACCGGATGTTATAAAAATTTCACTATAAAGATTTATTCTTTTTCCAACCTGGAAAAGAAAATTTATATTCTTAAACTCAAAATTTTTACCGGCTTTTATTCTTGCAGAAATGCTGTTTGTTGTTATTGTACTGTAACTGATAGCTGCTTTTAAAGAAATATTATATTCCTGAATAAGCCAGGGATTGTAATAAGAAAAACTATAGAACGGATCATAACCAAAACCAACTTCGGCGCTTAAAGTTTCATTTCTACCTCTGAAGTTTTTATAAAGCAACACCATTCCATATGTTAATTTCTTTATTGAACTATCTTCGATGTCCCATACCGGCAGCGGCCATAAGTACCAGCTTTCATCAACCTGTATAACAATATTTGATTTGCCGCTATCGCTTACAGAAAACATTTTAACAAAATTAAACAGACCAAGACTGTATACTCTTTCCCTGTTAAAATTTATATCCTGTTTGGAAATTAAATCTCCCGTTTTAAATGTAAGTTCTCTTGTAATGATATCGGGTTCAGTTCTTTCATTGCCTGTAATTATTATTGAATCCACTTCAATATTACGCTTAAATAAAACTGAGAGTGAATCGGTATTATTGCAAAGCACCTGGACTGTTAAAGAAATGTAGATCAGCAGAAAAATATTTTTAATTGATGAGAATCTATTCAATCAGTAATACCTTTATATTTAAATTGAAAACTTTTGAGCGCGACAATACCGGTGCTCGACCTTAATACATAAATTCTGAATTACATCTATTCCGGCACTTTCTATCTTGTCAACTGCATCATTATTAAAAATACCAAGCTGAAGCCAGAATACTCTGGGCTTTATTTTGATAACGTCGTCTACCAATTCCGGAATTTTATCCGAGCGCCTGAATACATCAACAATGTCTACAGGAAATGGAATGTCAGTCAATTTTGGATAAACAATAATGTCATCAACATTCTTTATTAAAGGATTAACTCCAATTACATGATAATCTGCCTGTTGAAGATATTTAGCAATTCCATAACTATCTCTTTCCGGTTTATCCGATATTCCGACAACTGCAATCGTCTTTGCACTTTTTAATATTTCACAAACATTGTTCATTTAAGATTTATTTTAAATAGTAACCCACGACTGAAGTCGTGGGCTCTGGTTACCAAAGGATTTTGACAAACTATTCCGCGTAATCACTAACAGGGTTGCAGGTACAAACAAGATTCCTGTCACCATAAGCATTATTAATTCTTCTAACAGCAGGCCAGAATTTACTTGTCAATAAACTCTTCATTGGAAAAGCTGCTTTTTCTCTTGAGTAAGGATGTTTCCAATCTTCTGCTGCAATTGACTTATCTGTATGAGGTGCATTTTTCAAAACGTTATCCACCTTGTCAGCAGTTCCCTGTTCTATTTCTTCAATTTCCTTTTTAATTAAAATCATCGCATCACAAAACCTGTCAAGTTCTTCTTTTGATTCACTTTCTGTTGGTTCAACCATTAAAGTACCGGCAACAGGAAATGAAACAGTTGGAGCGTGGAAACCATAATCCATTAGTCTCTTTGCCACATCTTCAACTTCTATTCCTGCTGTAGCTTTAAATGGACGAAAGTCAAATATAAGTTCATGAGCTACTCTTCCGTTCTTTCCGGTATATAAAACTTTATAATAGGATTCCAATCTTGATTTTATATAATTGGCATTAAGTATTGCAAATTCAGTAGCCTGTTTTAATCCTTCTCTTCCCATCATTTTAATATATGAATGAGAAATAATCAATACGTTCGCGCTTCCGTATGGAGCAGCAGAAACCGGAGTAATCGCTTTTACACCTCCAACATTTTTCAACGGATGACCCGGCAGATAATCTTTTAATTTTTCATTAACCGCAATTGGCCCAACTCCGGGGCCGCCGCCGCCATGAGGTATTGCAAAAGTTTTATGAAGATTCAGGTGGCAAACATCAGCACCAATTTCACCCGGACTTGTAAATCCAAGTTGTGCATTTAGGTTTGCGCCATCCATATAAACAAGACCGCCATTTTCATGTACAATTTCACAAATCAATTTAACTTCTTCTTCAAACACACCATGGGTTGATGGATATGTAATCATAAGTGCGGCTAAATTTTCTTTATTCTCTTCAGCTTTCTTTTTTAAATCCGTTACATCAATGTTTCCATTTGAATCGCAGGCAACAACAACTACTTTCATTCCTGCCATTACAGCGCTTGCCGGATTTGTACCATGAGCCGAAGAAGGGATTAAAACAACATTCCTGTTTACATTATTATGTTCAATGTGGTATTGTCTTATGACCATAAGACCTGTATATTCACCCTGCGCACCGGAATTTGGTTGTAAAGAAACAGCGTTAAATCCGGTAATTGAAGCAAGCCATGTTTCAAGGTCATTTATAATTTCTGCATAACCGGTAGTTTGCTCAACAGGGGCAAACGGATGAATGCCTGTAAATTCGTCCCAGGTAATACCAAGCATTTCAGTTGCAGCATTTAGTTTCATTGTGCAGGAACCGAGCGGAATCATAGAACCGGTTAATGATAAATCTTTTCTTTCAAGATTTTTAAGGTAACGCATCATTTCCATTTCCGAATGATACCTGTTGAAAACTTTTGCCTGTAAGTATGAACTTTTTCTTTGAAGAGATTCCTCCAGAACGTTTCCTTCGATACTCTTAAGATCAGCAATTTTTACTTTTTCTTTTCCTGGTAAAACGGAGAATACTTTTAGAATCTTCTCAACGTCCTTAATTGTTTTTGTTTCGTCAAGCGAAATACAAATTTTCAAATCGTCATAGTAGAAATTCATTTTCTCTTTAATTGCGCTTTTTCTAACAGCTTCAATTTCCTCTTTAGTATTTAGCTGAACACAAAGTGTATCAAAGAAATTATTATTTAACTGAACAACATCAATTTTCTTAAATCCCTTATTTAGAATTGAAGTAAGATTGTTTATCCTACCGGCAATTTCTCTTAATCCTTTTGGACCATGATAAACCGCATACATACCTGCCATGATTGCAAGAAGTACCTGTGAAGTACAAATGTTACTTGTTGCTGACTCACGTCTTATATGTTGTTCTCTTGTTTGCAGTGCCATTCTGTAAGCCGGATTTCCGTCAGCATCAATTGAAGCCCCGATAATTCTTCCCGGCATAAATCTTTTAAGTTCTTCATTGACTGCGAAATATGCAGCGTGTGGACCACCGAAACCCATCGGCACTCCAAATCTTTGTGTTGAACCAACAACCACATCGGCACCTAATTCTCCCGGAGGAGTTAACATTGTAAGAGCAAGCAAATCAGCAGCAAACACAGAATAAATTCCTAAAGCTTTTGCCTGTTTGATATACTCAGTATAATCATATATTTCACCGTAAGCGGCAGGATACTGCACCAACACACCAAAGCATTTGTTAGTCAATTCAAATTTCTTGTGGTCACCAATTTCAAGTTTAATTCCCTGTGGAACAGAA
>QZKB01000165.1 GCA_003599415.1 Ignavibacteriales bacterium
GGATAACGAGCCGGGAATAGCAGGATGGGTAATAAAGCTGACGGATGCAAGCGGAAAGGTAATAACGGATACAACGGATGAGAACGGAGAATACTGCTTCAATAACCTGGCTCCGGGAGAATACGTTGTATCGGAAGAGTTGCAGGCAGGCTGGACGCAGACAGCGCCGGCAGCACCTGGAACATATACGATAACAATAGTAATAGGACAAAACATAAACGGACTTGATTTTGGAAACCGGAAAGAGACTGGCAGTATATGCGGAACGAAGTATTTCGATAGAAATAAGAATGGACAACGTGATGAAAACGAAATAGGCGTACCTGAATGGGAGATTGTATTAACTTCAACAGATGGAAAGACACAATCTACCACAACAGACAACGATGGCGTTTACTGCTTCTATAATCTCGTAAAAGGTACATATACTATTTCTGAAATACTGAGACCGGATTGGACGCAAACATCTCCAGTGACAGCTCCTGTTTATTCTATATCATTAACAGAAGGACAGGAAATAACTAATCTTGATTTCGGTAACTGGTACAATGCAGATACTTGTTACACACCACCAAAGGGATTGGTTGGATGGTGGCCGTTAGATGCAATTGAAGTAGGTGACATTACTAAAGATATTTCAATTTATAAGAATGACGGTACACTTAAGAATGGTCCTGCTTTATCTGGTGGTAAAGTAGATATGTCATTAAACTTTGACGGAGTTGACGATTATGTTGAAGTACCTGATTCATGGGTATTCGATTTTAATACCTCCGGATTCTCAATTGATGCGTGGATACTAACTTCTGAACAAAGT
Organism: Ignavibacteriales bacterium; assembly: GCA_003599415.1. GTDB lineage: Bacteria > Bacteroidota > Ignavibacteria > Ignavibacteriales > SURF-24 > SURF-24. The sequence goes on from QZKB01000165.1 coordinate 818, forward strand.
AACAAGCAGAAGATAGTAGAAAAATTAACAAACTGGCCGGCAGGTCCCGGTTATTCATTATATATAGAAGAGGGTAAGCTTTGTTATCTGTTGGCAACAGGCAGTTATACTGTAATGGAATGTGCTTTACCTGAAACCACCAGTATTATTAATAACAAATGGCATCACGTTGCATTAACAGTTGACAGGTTAAATGATAATTATGTTTCATTGTTCTTAGACGGGAAAAGAATTCATGCAAAGTATTTCCCGGATATGAACGGATCGTTTAAGAATCAGCATATGTTAAGAATCGGATCAAGTTCGTATGCTGTAACTGATTTGTTCAAGGGCTGGATTGATGAAGTTGAAATATTTGATAGCGTCCTGACGAGCAATCAGATATTCAAATTATGGATGGCAGATAGCGTTGGTAAGTGTAAGGAAACTTCAACCGGTGTTGAATCAGAAGGTAAAACACCGAATGATTACATGTTATGGCAAAGTTATCCAAATCCATTTAACCCGACAACGGTTATACAATATCAATTACCGAAATCATCTTCGGTAACACTGAAGTTGTATGATATTCTTGGTAGAGAAGTTTCGACACTTGTAAACGAAACTCAGGATGCCGGGATGTACAAGTATAAACTTAACGCATCCAACCTTTCAAGCGGAGTATATCTCTATCAATTAAAAGCCGGTACATTTACAATGACGAAGAAGATTACTTTGATAAAGTAATCTGTTCGTCAATAGCTGATTTCTTGTTAAATAAATCCCACTTAATAATGAGTGGGATTTATTTTATTAATTCCTATATTAAAAACGCAAATTGAGAAGACTGGTAAACAATCAGAGTTTTCTTTGGTTGATTCATTCTATTTCGCAGGATATTTTTTCTGAATTAAAAATTGTAATAGCAATAATCTGTATATCCATAATCTTTTGATATGATGAAGACGCAAAAGAAAAAAACTGTCTGGATTAACAGGAAAGATGTAACAAGAATATTTCCTTTAATCATTATTGTTTGGGCAATACTTGTTTATTCAAATTCATTTGATGCGTCATTTCAATTAGATGACAACCACACAATAATAACAAATGAACACATTGACGATCCTTCATATTATCTTGGCCTAAACAGATTTTTAACAGTAACCAACGGTAGAACACTTGCCTCACTTACTTACTGCTTAAATTATTGGTTGGGCAAAATGGATGTTACCGGTTACCACATTTTCAATTTGCTGGTACATATAATTTCCGGGTTAATAATTTTCAGGCTCTCAGGTATAATAACGCAGTCACTTTCACTAACGGGGAATAAAGCCAGAATCATTCCATTGTTTGCGGCATTAATATTTGTTTCTCATCCTGTTCAGGTTGAGGCGGTAACTTATATTACCCAGAGAATGGCATCAATGGCAGCCTTATTTTATATGGGTGGAATAACTGTATATCTTACGGGCAGATTAAACCACGGGAAAAAGAAAATATATTTTACAATTTTAATGTATGCTTTAAGCATAATATTTTTCTTCCTCAGTATGTGGTCCAAGGAAAATGCCGTAACGTATCCTTTAGCTATCCTGCTCGTTGAAATTTATTTTGTGAGAAATAATGAAAACCGGTTGAATAAACGTTTCATTTTTTCTTACGTAATTATTCTATTACTTATGGCCTCATATAGATTTATTTCCACCGGGCTGCCGGTCGTTCATTCGGAAACATCAAGGCTGGATTATTTCTTTACCGAACTGCGGGTAATAATTACTTATATAAGATTATTGTTCATACCTTTCAACCAGCAGGTATTTTATGATTACCCAGTATCAAAATCTTTTTTTGAGTGGCCGGTAATGCTTTCATCTTTTTTAATAATTTTAATTTTATGTGCTGCTGTTTTTCTTTATAAGAGAAATAAGATATTATCATTCGGAATAATATGGTTCTTCCTTACAATTGCCGCTGAATCAAGTTTTATCCCGATAAAATATTTTATATGCGAATACCGTCTTTATCTGCCGATGTTTGGTTATGCGCTATTCCTTTCCACTATGATTGGCTATCTGACCGACTCAATAAAATTTTCAAAGTATGCTATCGGTTTTATAGTGCTGTATATATTATTCCTTTCGGTAAGTACATATAAAAGAAATTTTACCTGGCAGGATCCTGTTACACTATGGTCAGATAATCTTAAGAAAGCACCTAATCATCCGGTTGTTCATTTTAATCTTGGTTATTACTATGTCACTTCAGGTAAAAATATTGCGGCGCTGAATGTTTTAGATCGTTCAATTCAAATTGATCCGAAATATGCCGAGGCTTATTGCCACAGGGGAATGGCTCTTTTTCAACTTGGAAAATATGATGATGCGTTGAGAGATTTTAGTTCGGCAATTAAATACAATCCGGACTTATTCCTTGCCTACTACAACAGGGCAGCAATATTTTACACAAAGAAGGAATTCAGAAAATCCATTGATGCTTTTCGTGAAGCTTTTAAGTATAACAAATTAAGTCATCAATCATATTACAATATTGGTAATAGTTATTATATGCTGGTTGATTTAGACAGCGCAATAATCAACTATAATATCTGCATTAAGATGAAACCGGAATTTAAAGACGCATACTTCCACAGGGGGTTGGCATATTATTTCAAGAAAGATAGTTACAATACAGCGTTACCGGATTTTCTGTACTGTGCTGAGAATTCCAATAACCAGGCTGAAGCCTACCATTATGCAGCGATATGTTACAGGGAACTTGGAAAACCTGATTCGGCAATTATTTTTCACAACAAATGTCTGGAGATTACACCTGACTTCTTTAACGGAGTTTTCGAGAGAATAAAGACGCTTATTACAATTAACAGAAAAGATCTTGCATTAAGTGATATTAATGAACTGCTAAAAAGTGAGCCGAATAATTCTGTACTCATTAATATGAAAGCTGAAATTTTAAGTTCAGGAAAATAATGATAACTTTATTCTGATTTATCCGAATGAAATTTCCGGGTAATGTCCTGTGCAAATACTTATCAATCTAAATTTATAATTATCCAGATCGAAACTAAAAAAGCCTGTAACAATAAAGAAGTATCTTGTAGTCTAAAGCGTTAAGTGTTAACTTTGCAATAAAAAAACGATACAACATGAAAGCTTTATTATTAGAAAATATTCACCCGTTTGCTACACAGATTTTAGAATCGGAAGGAATTGAAGTAATAAAATCCTCAAAAGGTCTTGGTGAAGATGAGTTGATTAACGCATTAAGAGATATTTCTTTGTTGGGTATTAGATCCCGGAGTGATATTAATAAGAAGATACTTGAAAACGCTCCCAACTTACTTGCAGTTGGCGCTTATTGCATAGGAACAAACCAGATAGATACAGATGCAGCCTCACTTAATGGTGTGGCTGTGTTTAATGCTCCGTACAGTAATACAAGAAGCGTTGCTGAAATTGTTATTGCTGAAATTATCGTACTTATTAGAAAACTTTATGATAAAGTTAGCAAAGCACACCAGGGAATCTGGGATAAGTCAGCAGATCATTCGCACGAAGTACGCGGTAAAAAATTAGGAATAGTAGGTTACGGCAATATTGGCTCACAGGTTTCTATGCTTGCAGAAGCAATGGGTATGAATGTCTTCTATTATGATATTGTTGATAAATTAACAATCGGAAATGCAACAAGGGTTTCTTCAATTGAGGACTTGTTTAAAGTTGCCGATGTAATTACAATTCATGTTGATGGTAATCCTTATAACGTAAACCTTATTGGTGAAAAAGAATTTGAAATGATGAAGGATGGGGTGATATTCCTTAACCTTAGTCGTGGATTTGTTGTTGATCTTGACGCGCTGAAGAAAAATATTGAGAGTGGAAAAGTTGCAGGCGCATCTCTGGATGTTTTTCCTGATGAGCCGCATAATTCAAACGATAGATTTTATTCTCCGCTGCAGAATATGCCAAATGTTTTGCTTACGCCTCATATTGGAGGAAGTACAGAGGAAGCGCAGCTTAATATTGCAGAGTTCGTTTCAAATAAACTTGTAGAATATGTTAAAAGCGGCAGCACTTTTACAAGCGTGAACTTTCCTAAAATTCAACTACCGCTTGCAAATGATTCTCATCGCCTGCTGCATATTCACAAGAATGTGCCCGGTGTACTTTCGCAAATAAACACAATTTTTGCCCGTAATTCCGTTAACGTTGTTTCCCAGTTATTAAGGACGAATGAACTGATTGGTTATGTAATTGCCGATGTAGATAAAGAATATAAAGATTCACTTATGGATGATTTGAAAAACGTAACAAACACAATAAAGGTAAGAATACTTTATTAGAAAGAAACGCAGATGGATGATATTGCAAGATCCTTCTATAAATCTCCGGTTGGTATACTTGAAATCGCAACCAGTAACAGAGTAATTATATCAGTTTCATTTGCCGAAGCGGAACCTGTTGAAGTAACTCCTGACGAACCAGTCATTCTGGAATGCAAGACTCAATTAGAGTTATATTTCAACGGTCAGTTAAAAGAATTCAACCTTCCTTTAAAACCTTCAGGCTCGGAATTCCAGAAAAAAGTCTGGGAGCAGCTACTCAAAATTCCCTATGGCACTATCGTTTCATACGAGTATATAGCAAGGAAACTTGGTGATGCGGGTTCAATAAGAGCAGTTGGTATGGCATATAACAAAAACAGAATCCCAATTATTATTCCCTGCCACCGTGTTGTAGGAAAAAACGGAGAAATGATAGGTTACGGCGGAGGAATTTGGCGTAAAAAATGGTTGCTACAACATGAAAGAAAATTTTCTGCTGTAAAACAAATGGAGCTATTTAATATTGATTAAATATTTTTACCTGTCTTTTCTTTTCTTTTTATGTGAAGCTGGTGATAAATCGATTATTATGGCTATCACGAGAACTACGATCTGGAATGTTCCCCAGTTATTGTCATACCAGTTGTAAACCGCAGTGTACCAAAGCAGAGTAGCCGGTAAGAATATAAATCCGACTATCGCCCACAGGATGCTTGTAAAAATTCCATCGAACCAGGATGTGAATAACCACAGCAGAACTATCATCAATCTTGGAATAAAAACAGCACCTGCCAGATAAAAGACTATCATCAAACCTCCTTTAAATCTAAGAAATATTATAATATTTTCCCGTCTTAAAAACAATATAGTATTCCGTAGTCATCATCGAAGAAAATTTTGGATAGTTAATTCTGTATGGTCAGAATTTTGTCATTGGTTGTCCATCATTTAAAAACAAGTGGTTATAAATTCTGTTTGAAACTTGCCTATAAATACTTTAATTTTTGCCAGGTTAACGGGAATAACACACTGTCTTTGGTTAAGACATTTCAATATATATTTGAGTACGATATTTCTGCAAGGGAAAATTATGCTGTCTGATACTTATACTATAACATCATTAGATTGAAGAACGGACTGGTTTACAATTGTCCTTAACGATCAGAATTATGAGAAAGAAAATTATATGTGCAGATAATCTTGAAACATATAAATTGAGGCTTATATGAAAACTGTATTTCTCTTTGTTGCAATTTCTGGACTAATCCTGTTGAATTTATCTTGTAAAGTTGATGGCCCAAAAACAAGCTCTTATAATTCAAGTTCTCACAAGGAAGGAAAATCATGCATTGGTTGTCATTATCAGGCAGAAGTATTCGGAACAGTTTATAACTCTGACCAGAGAGAAACCGTATCAAATGTAATAATTAAGTTTTCAACTGCGAGTGATTCATCCGGTGTAATCATGTCATCACTTGAAGCAGATAAGAACGGTAATTTTTATACAACCGAAAAAATTAAATACAAAGGATTGTACACTTTAGTTCAGCGTTCGGATGGCACCAATACTTTGTATATGCAAACCCCGGTTGAATCGGGTGATTGCAACAAATGTCATGAAGAAGGAAACAGAATATGGATAAATTAATTCCTGCCGGCTTTGATTATTTCTGGATGTGATCTGATCTGAAAATAAAAAGGGAAATTGCAAATGGATATTCTCATAAGAAATGAGACGGAAAAAGATTTCCGCGAAGTTGAAGAGTTAACAAGGCAAGCATTCTGGAATTTATACTTTCCAGGATGCAATGAACATTATCTTGTGCACGTTATGAGAAATCATAAAGATTTTTTAAATGAAATGGATTTTGTTGCAGAACTTGATGGAAAGATTATTGGCAACATAATGTACACTAAAGCATGGCTGGTTAATGAAGATGGTGAAGAAAAAGAAATTATATGTTTCGGCCCCGTTAGTGTTCTTCCGGAATTCCAGCATAAAGGTGTAGGAAGTATGTTGATTAGACATACAATAAATATTGCAGCAAAGAATAACAAAAAAGGGATCGTGATTTTTGGCGATCCTCATAATTATTGCAAGCATGGTTTTAAGAGCGCAAGAGATTATAATATCAGCGATATGAATGGAGAGTTTCCGTACGGTATGCTCGCTCTTGAGTTGGAGGGAAATGCCTTCAGCGGGCATAACTGGAAATTTAAATACAGTGATGTCTATAATATAGACGAAAAAGAAGCAGGGGAATTTGACAAATCTTTTACAAGAAAAGAAAAAAGTTATCAACCCTCGCAGGATATTTTCTCTATTGCTTTCAGAGCTTACCTGAAATAATTTTTAATAGCGTAAATTTGTAAAGCTTTTCTTCTTGACGGGTTCAAAATAACTACATATTTTTTTATCAAATAATTACCGGAGTATTATGGATTTTTACAAAGTGATAGATAAAAGAAGAACCGTACGTAGTTTTTCAGACAGAAAAGTACCAAAGGAAATTATTTACAAAATTCTTGACGCAGGAATTAAAGCTCCAACTTATAATCATTTACGCGAATGGGATTTCCTGCTTGTGAATGATGAAAACACCAGGTTGAGTATTGTTAAAGCAGAAGGAATTCCTGATTCGGTTAACATAACTGAACTTGAACAGAACTTTATTGATGCTGACTCACATGCAAAGCAAATGTATCTTGATGCCATTCCAAGACAAAAAAGTATGCTGCTTAAGGCTCCGGAATTGTTGGTTGTGGTTTTCAAACCAAAGACTAAGGTTGATAAAAGCAAATCCGTTTATGATTTAAACTGTCTTTCTTCTGCCTGGTGCTGTATAGAAAATATTTTACTTGCAATGGCAGCAGAGAATTTATTCGGAGTAACGTATATTCCTCAAAAGGGTAAAGAAGTGAAGCAAGTGCTGAATGTTCCGGAAGAACTTGAAATAGCAGCATTAATTCCTTTTGGTTATAAACCGGAAGAAAGCAATATTGTCCCGCAAAAGAATATTGATCTGAAAACAAGAATTCATTTAAATACCTGGTAGATAACTTTTGTTTTAATAGAATTCAGGAATTGTAATTCTGAAATAAAAGAGAAGTAAAATTTTTCTGAATGACCGTTGTTTGTTCCGAATAAATTGACGAAGAATAATTTAAGTCAGACGATGAGAAATAACTATATAATATTGATCATAACTCTTTTTATGTTTGATAGTATTTATGCGCAGGGTGAATTTAAATCAGTTGAGAATAATGAAAATTATACGGCAACTTTCTCATATGGTTATGACAGCTTGCTGACGAAGATGGAAGAATGGCACCAATGCCCATACATTAAAATAGACTCTATCGGTGCTAGTGTAATGGGGCGAGCTATTTGGATGTTAACTATCAGAGGGAAGCAGAGTCACTTTCTACCTATTTACAGGGTTACAATTCATGCGCGGACACATCCAAATGAAATTCAGTCGGAGGTGCTTACTCATCGTATAATTGAATACCTGATTGAAGATTCTGAGTTTGGCGAATTATTACGGGATAGATTTGAGTTTAACATTGTTCCAATGTATAACCCGGACGGAGTTGAATTAGGATATGGAAGACAGAATGCAAATAAAATCGATCTGGAACGTAATTGGTTTACCGATCCTCCGGAGCCGGAAGTTAATGCAATAAGAAATAAGTATCTTGAGTTTATGGAGTCATTTATTCCAATCAGTATTGCGTTAAATATGCATGGAGATTCGGGAGCGAAAAAAAATTATTTCGTTTTTCATCATGAAAACGGAACATCGAACAAATATGTTGAAGATCAAAAAAAGTTTTATGAAGAAGTAAGCAAATATTATCCAAATGGAATAGCTGAATGGGATTATTCAATAACCTGGAAAGAAGGCAATCCTCTGACTTTTCCTGAAAGCTGGTTCTGGGTAAATTATGCTGAAGATGTAATGGCTTTGACTTTCGAAAAAATTCCTACTCAAACTGCCACTGATGCTCAGTACGATTCAACTGCATATGCGCTACTGAACGGTATAGTTGATTATTTCAATGTTACTTCTGAAACTAATGTCGCAGATCGGCATGGAACAATTATTCCAAATACAATTGTGCTTTATCAGAACTATCCGAATCCATTTAATGCCGGTACGCAAATTAGATTTTCTATCCCCGAGGAAACATCTGTTAAATTGGAAATTTTTGATGCATTGGGAAATTTAGTAACGGAATTGTTGAATGAAGAGCTATCATCTGGAATTTATCAGGTTGAATTTTCCGCTGCAAATTTATCAAGCGGAATATATTATTCCAAACTTACAACGGAAAATTTTGTGCAAGCTAAAAAACTAGTTCTCATTAAATAAAAATCCTTTTGTCTCATAATTATGGAGAAATATTTTATGATTAGATCCATAAGAGTAATTGTAGTTATTTTTATCCAGATTGCTTTTGTAAGTGTTTGTTATTCTCAGCAAGAACGTTCCAACCTCGATGACGTTTTAAAACTCGTTTTTGAAATTAAATATGAACAGGCATTACCACTTCTCGAGGAAATTATAAATAAAGATGAATCAAATATTAAAGCCAGGACATGGCTTGCCGAAACATATCGCAGATTAGGCAGAACTGATGATGCAATTAAATCCGCAAGAATTGCTCTCAGTCTAGATCCTTGTAATAGTTTTGCTCATATTGTTCTCGCGCAGGCAAGTTATCCAAATGCTGATTCAATATCTGTTCACGTAAATAAAGCTATAGAATGCGATTCAACTGATCCAAATGCCTGGTTGATGATGTGGGGCGAGGCAATTAAGAATGCAGATCTTGAAATGAGAAATAAAAGTCTAAGAAAGCTTGTTGAAACCGGATTTTTTACAAAGGCAGCGCTTGCATATGGACGTCTGGAATTAGCATTTCTTCCTCCCAATTCAATTTATATTACGAATGGTGATATGGATACATATCCCGCACAAGCAGTGCAGGTAACAGAGAATTTTCGTACTGATGTTGCTGTGATTGAAAAGGAACATTTTGGAATTCCCTGGGCTTGCAGGTTTATACGAGATTATCAAAAAGTATCTTTGCCCTTTACAGATCAACAAATTGAGGCTATGAATGACTCAATGGATGCTAATGGAAATATCATTACAAAAGCAGATAAAGTTTTTAAAGCATTGATAGTTCAAAAACAAAACAATCAGGCGCATCGTCCCGTTACCATTGCTCCAACAGTTAATGAAAGTTTTGTGTCACCGTATATAAATAATTTTAAGTATAAGGGAATGTTTTATTTATGGCAGCCTCAACCTGATGATGGGACAGTTGATACCTTAATGCTTAAAAAATATCTTTCAAGCATTAATACCGATTCTTTTACAGGACCCTGGGCAAGCCTAAAAGACCGTAGTCCTGTTAGAAGATTTTATACAAATGGAGTGGTGAGAATTCTCTTTCAAATTGCACTTACGTATAGCGAGGAATTGATAAAAGCAAATAGAATTGATGAATCAGAGAAAACTCTTGAATGGTTGGAAAGTTTTGAGAAGAAGACAGAAGCAGGAGAGATTTGTAAAGATGAGATTAAGCGACTGAGGAGTCTGATGAAGCAACATGACTAATAAGTGAGATTTACAATAAAACAGAAACCCTAAAAAGGAATAATTGTTAATGGTATTTAGAAAACTAAATAATGATGATAAGACTTGGGTGAATGAATTGATTAAGCATCACTGGAGTATCAGGCAAATTATATTAAAAATAGAATTTCTATAAGGGATGAACTTGAATTCGTTCTAAAGCTTTTAGATGACTGACAAATCCCTCTTGATAAGTAGCAAAAAAAATTATTATCTACTGCGTAAATATTCCTTTAAATGAATTTACTTGTGGGCTTTCTTTGTATTCCCCGTAAAAATTTGTAAATTTGTCCGTAACAAAAATGAAAACAACAATAAATATATCGATTCACCACCATCATCATTTTAATTACCTGCGGTAGTGTCGGTTTATTACATCTGAAATTATACATCTTAACCCCGACACACTCGGGGTTTTTTATTTTAAATATTGAATAGGATTTATTATGGAAAACGGAAATTTGAAATTGGCTTTGCAGAAAAAAGGAAGATTGTCGGATCGCTCAATTGAGTTGCTGAAACACTGCGGGCTTGATATTGAAACTTATTCTGAAAGACTGATGGTTACTGTTCGTAATTACAATGTAGATCTGCTTTTCCTCAGGGATGATGATATTCCAGAATATGTTCAGGATGGAGTTGCAGATATCGGAATAGTTGGTGAAGATGTTGTTTATGAGAAGCAGTCAGATATAATTGTAAGCGAGAAACTCGGTTTTGGCAGATGTCGTTTGATGATTGCAGCACCTAATGACAATGTACCGGAAGAACCTTCTGATCTGAAAGGCAAAACTATTGCAACATCTTATCCCAACATTCTAAAAAAATATCTTGCAGAAAATAAGATTGATTCAAAGGTAATTGAAATTAGCGGTTCTGTTGAAATTGCTCCTTCTCTTGGTGTTGCGGATTTAATCTGTGACATTGTCTCCACCGGTACAACTTTAATGATGAACAAGCTGAAAAAGTCTTTTACCGTGTTTGAATCGGAAGCAGTTTTAATTTCCAACAAATGGTTGCAGGAAGATAAAGAAAAATATGCGGTGCTGAATGATTTGCTGCTTAGAATCAGGTCTGTTCTTTCAGCAAAGAATTCGAAATATTTAATGATGAACGTTCCGAAGAAAAATCTCGACAAAGTAATCGGATTGATACCTTCACTTAAAAGTCCTACTATTTTACATCTTGCAGATGAAGAATCATTAGCAGTACATGCCGTAATTCCGTCGGAGCAATTCTGGAAAATTATCGGAGATCTTAAAGCTGCAGGTGCATCAGGCATTTTATTATTCCCTATTGAAAACATGATAATCTGAGAAGCTGAAATGAAAACCTATAAGCTAAATGATCTTTCAGGTAATGAAATCTTAAAACTGTATAAGCGTCCGTCAATTAATATTGATGAAACGGTTGAGATTGTTAAACCAATACTGGCAGATATAAAGAAAAACGGTTTGAAAGCTGCAATTAAGTATGCGGAAAAATTTGATAAGTTCACGGGTGAAAATATTTTAGTTACGAATGAAGAGTTTGAGAAAGCAGAAAGCAATCTTTCCGATACGGTTAAGGAAGCATTAAAAACTGCCTTCAAAAATATTGAAGCTTTTCATAAAATGGAAATGCCGGAAACTTTTGAAGTGGAAACAATGCCGGGAGTAAAATGCTCCCGCGAGTTTCGTGCTATTCAAAATGTTGGCTTATATATTCCCGGTGGTAATGCTGTCCTTCCGTCTACTATGCTTATGCTTGGTATTCCGGCAAAGCTTGCTGGCTGTAAAAGAATAGTTGCCTGCTCTCCTTCAAAAAATAATAAAGTGAATGATGAAGTATTGTTTGCTGCAAAGCTGGCGGGTGTAACTGAATTTTATAAAATAGGCGGGGCACAGGCAATTGCTTTGCTGGCTTATGGTGATGAACAGGTAAAGAGGGTTGATAAAATATTTGGTCCCGGCAATCAGTTTGTAACAGCAGCAAAATTATTAGTTAGCATTGATGCTGAAGGCTGCGCCATCGATATGCCGGCGGGGCCAAGCGAAGTATTGATTGTTGCTGACGAAAATGCTGATCCTGGATTTATAGCAGCAGATCTTTTGTCCCAGGCAGAACATGGTGCCGATTCGCAGGTTGTACTTATCAGCAACTCTCAAGATATAATTGAGAACGTTCAGACAGAATTAGTGAAACAGCTTTCAGTTCTGCCAAGAAAAGAGTTTGCTGAGAAAGCTTTAACGGAATCTTTATCTTTACTTGCAAATAATTTTGATGAAGCGTTTTCATTCTCAAACAATTATGCCCCTGAACATTTAATACTTCATCTTGAAAACGCTGAGAATTATAAAGAGAATATTATTAATGCCGGTTCGGTTTTTCTTGGGAAATATTCTCCTGAAAGTGTTGGCGATTACGCGTCTGGAACAAACCACTCATTGCCGACATATGCTTATGCGAAAAGTTTCAGCGGAGTTTCAGTTGAGAGTTTTATGAAAGGAATTACTTTTCAGTCATTAACAAAAGAGGGATTAAAACGAATTGGAAGTACAGTTGAAACATTGGCTGAAGTTGAATCATTAATTGCGCACAAAAATGCTGTAACAATAAGGTTAAAAAAATGAAAATTGAGAATCTGGTTAGAGAGAATATTAAAAAACTTAAACCGTATACATCAGCAAGAGACCAGTATTCAGAAGGTATTCTTCTTGATGCAAACGAGAATAGTCTTGGTACAACCGCAACAGAATTTGAAGAGTTGCACCTGAACCGTTATCCTGATCCGAAACAGCACGACCTGAGAACTTTAGTTGGAGAACTTTATTCTGTTAATTATGAAAACCTGTTCTTTGGCGTTGGTTCTGATGAGATTATTGACCTGCTTATAAGAATATTTTGTGTGCCCGGTAAAGATAAAGTGATGATTCTTGATCCCACTTATGGAATGTATAAAGTTGCCTGCGACATTAATGATGTTGATACTATAAGTGTTGATCTGAACAGTGACTTCCAGATTGATTTTCAAAATGTAGAACAGAATTATTCGGAAGAAGTAAAACTTATCTTTCTCTGTTCGCCGAATAATCCAACTGGCAACCTTATCAACAGAAAAGATATTCTTAAACTTTGCAGCAGTTTTAACTCGATTGTAATTGTGGATGAAGCATACATGGATTTTGCCGGAGATAATTCTTTGGTTGATGAGGTTAAGAATTATAAAAATCTTGTTGTCCTCAGAACGTTTTCAAAGGCATGGGGATTGGCTGGAATTCGTCTTGGATTTTGCGTGGCAGATAACTTAATAATTGATTACCTTTTCAAAGTAAAAACACCGTACAATATAAATTCTCTTACACGTTTTGCACTGCTTAAAGCAATAGGGAACAGGAAATTAAAAGATGAATTTGTTACTCTTCTTTTGAGTGAAAGGGAAAGAGTTAAAGCCGAATTGCAGAAACTGAAAGGTGTAATCAAGGTGTTTAATTCGGACGCAAACTATGTTTTGTTCAAATGTGAAAACGCAGTTAAAGTTCAAAAGCAGCTTGCAGATGAAGGGATAATTATCCGCGACAGAAGTTCTTATAGAATGCTGGGGAACTGTCTGCGGCTTTCAATTGGTACAAGAGAAGAGAACGATAAATTTTTAAATTCAATTAAGAAGATTTTATGAAAAAAGTTATTCTTACCAAATCCTTTTTAGAGTTCAAACCTTTGATATCTGACGGATTGATTACCGGGTTGAAGAAACTTAAAGAAAAGAACTTTATTCTTGAAGCTGAAGATTATCAACCTGATGAACAGGTAAATAAAATTTTAGCGTCTGAAGGAATAACCCTGAGCAGTCCAATCGCGGATATTAAACAAGGATATTTTATTACTGAAATAAAATCAGAAAAAGAAAATTATAAAACAATTCTTGTCAGTAGCGAGACCAAGATAAATACGTTTTCTAAGGCGGTTGAATTAATTTTAAGTGAACAGCGTTCGGCAAAGATTCACCGCAAGACAAAAGAAACAGATATTAAAATTAATTTGACTCTTGACGGCTCAGGCAAATCAAAAATAGAAACAGGCGTAGGATTTTTCGATCATATGCTTGAACAAATTGCAAAACATTCTAATATTAATCTGGAAGTGATTGTCAAAGGTGACTTGAACGTAGATGAACATCATACTGTAGAAGATGTCGGAATTGCTTTTGGCAATGCTTTGGCCGATGCGCTCGGAAATAAAATAGGAATTAAACGTTACGGTTTCTTCCTTCCGATGGATGAAGCAAACGCTAAGTGTGCAATTGATTTAAGCGGAAGAAATTATCTTAACTTTAAATGCAGCTTTAAACGAGAAAAGGTTGGAGACTTTCCGACCGAACTTACCGAAGAATTTTTCAGGGGTCTGTCATCCGGAATGAAGGCGAATATCTTCCTTCGCGCAAAAGGAAAGAATGATCATCATAAGATTGAAGCAATGTTTAAAGCTTTTGCCAAGGCGTTAAATGAAGCGTGCCGCTTTGATGAAAGAAGTGAAGGTATTCTACCATCTACCAAAGGAGTTATATGATTGCATTGATTGATTACGGTGCGGGCAATACTGCTTCCGTTGCAAATGCACTTAAAGCATTAAACACGGAATTCTTTCTTACTAATGCAGAATTTAATATCTGCAAAGCAGATAAAGTTATATTTCCCGGCGTTGGAGAGGCTTCGTTTACAATAAAACAACTGCACAGATATAATCTTATTAACCTGCTAAGAATTTTCAGGCGGCCGGTTTTAGGTATTTGTCTTGGCATGCAGTTGTTTGCAGACAAATCAACCGAAGGTAATGTAAATTGTCTTGGCGTTGTTCCGGGAACAGTGGACAAATTTGATTCTTCAAAATCTACTGTGCCGCATATGGGTTGGAATGAAGTCAATCAGCATAAAGAAACAAAACTGTTTAACGGTATTAAGAACGGTGAATATTTTTATTTTGCTCATTCATACTATTTTCCTTTAAATGAATGGACCACCGGTATTGCAAATCATGGAATTGAATTTTCTGCTTCAGTTGAAAAGGATAATTATTATGGTGTTCAGTTTCATCCCGAAAAATCCGGTGATGCTGGTTTAATGCTTCTTAAAAATTTTGTAGAGCTTGTATGATTGTTATTCCTGCAATAGATATTCTTGATAACAAAATTGTTCGCCTGAGCAAAGGAGATTTTAACAGGGTTGAGTTTTATCCCAACTCACCGCTTGAGCAGGCAAAACTTTATGAATCAAACGGATTTGAATGGCTTCACCTTGTTGATCTGAACGGTTCCAGAACAGGTACTATTTCGGTAAGCGAAATAATTCTTGAAATTAAATCCGAATCAAATCTCAAGATTGAATTCGGCGGCGGCATCAGAAGCTATGATAATGTAGCTACACTGCTTGCGCTTGGCATTGATAAAGTAATTATCGGTTCACTTTCAATCCAGAATAAAAACGAATTTGAAAAAATCATTTCTGATTTTGGTACGAATAAAATTATTGTTGCGGCGGATGTTAAAGACGAAATGATTGCCGTGAAAGGTTGGACGGAAAATACTTCCGTATCAATCTATGGACATATTGAATATTGCAAAAGCAAAGGTCTTGATACTTTTTTATGTACTGATATTTCCACCGACGGGATGCTTAAAGGAACAAACCTGAAACTTTACGGTAAGTTGATGGAAAAATATCCGGACATGAATTTAATTGCCTCCGGCGGAGTTAAAGATATTAACGATGTGAATGCATTAGCAGGTTTGAATGTGTATGGAGTTGTTATCGGTAAAGCAATATATGAAAACAAAATTGAACTACAGGAGTTGAAAAAATTTGGTGAGTAAAAGAATTATTCCGTGTCTTGATGTTAAAGACGGCAGGGTTGTAAAAGGAACGAACTTTGTTAATCTTGTTGAAGCCGGCGATGCAGTTGAACTTGCATCAAGATATACAAATGAAAGTGCAGATGAACTTGTATTCCTTGATATCACCGCTTCATCTGAAAAGAGAAAAATATTAATTCATCTTGTTGAAGAAGTTGCGAAGGCAATAAGAATTCCGTTTACAGTCGGTGGTGGCATCTCCGAGCTTAAAGATATTGAAGCATTATTAAAAGCTGGTGCAGATAAAGTATCGCTTAATACTTCTATTGTTAATAATCCGGAATTGATTACCAAGGCTGCTAAACAATTTGGCAGCCAGGCAGTTGTAGCAGCAATAGATGTAAAATTTATGAATGATGTTTATAAAGTTTTTATAAAAGGCGGAAGGGAAGAAACAACCTTAGAAGGATTTAGTTGGTGCAAGGATGCAGAGAATCTTGGAGCAGGAGAAATACTGCTTACGTCAATGGACAGAGACGGTACCAAAGCGGGCTACGATATTTCATTTCTTAAAAAGTTAACGGAGATGGTACGCATTCCGGTTATTGCATCCGGCGGCGCCGGCACTAAAGAACATTTCCTGGAAGCTTTCAAAGAAACCAATGTTGAAGCATGTCTTGCCGCAAGCTTATTTCACTTTGATATTCTGAAGATTCGTGAATTAAAAGAATATCTTAAAGCAAACGGAATTAAAGTACGGATATAAAACCTTAGCCGGCTTTGTTACTTTCAGTTATAAAAAGTAAGGAAGATTTACCGCTAAGACGCAAAGAATAATTTAAAACAAACAACAATATAATTATGGTCGATATTAATAAGCTTAACTTCTCAAAACTAAACGGGTTGATTCCTGCTGTAATTGTTGATAACAACAGCCTTGCAGTTTTAATGCTTGGCTTTATGAATGAAGAATCATTGAAGAAAACAATTGAAACCGGGTTGGTTACATTTTTCAGCCGCACAAGAAATTCTCTCTGGACAAAAGGAGAAACATCAGGAAACTTTCTTAAGCTTATTGATATCAAAGCTGACTGCGATTATGATTCATTGCTTGTTTTCGCCGTACCTTCCGGTAATACATGCCACACAGGTGATTATTCCTGCTTTGGAGTAGAAAAGAAACCATCACTGGAATTTCTTAATGAACTCTTTTCTTTAATAAAAGAAAGAAGCATCCGGCTTCCGGAAAAATCTTATACTACATCATTATTTAAATCCGGTGAGAACAGGATTATACAGAAAGTGGGAGAAGAAGCCATTGAAACCGTTATTGCCGCTAAGAACCGTGACCGTGTGGAAATTATTAACGAGGTTTCTGACCTTATCTATCATTTGTTCGTTATGCTTGTTGAGCAGAAGATAGAATTTTCAGAAATAATTGAGAACTTATCCTCCCGTCATAAATAAAAATTTGCTTGAAGTTTTGGCAAAGTTCCTTGGTCATTATATGCAATTCTGTTCCGGAAATTTTTATACTGATAGGAATTTTATCCGTCAATTAAAATATTTTTAGATATGATTTTCAATCTTCTTTTTACTATAATTTGTACCAAAAAAAATCATGGGTTTTGTGTTTCCTGTATGCTGATATTTCATTAATAAAAATTTGCCGGTAAAGAATAATCTAATGATAAAAAAAAGTCGTTCCGTAAATGTCTTAAAAACATTACAGCAGATATTTGCCGGTGAAATATCAAGGTCTGAATTAAATAAATTTATTGAATTCTCCTGCAGGATAGCTCATCATTATGTCTTAGCTGAAAAGAATAAACTTGTTTATCGGTTGAAAGATGATTTTGTTGATACATTCGATATTGCAGTAAGAGCAATATCGCCCATTTTTCTTGTAAACAGTCTGGGTGAATTCAGCTCACTTAAAAAATCTTTTTATAACTGGACGCCTAAAATTGAAAGCGAAAATGACGCGAGTTTTTTTCTTAACAAAATTATACAGAAGAAAACAAAGCAGCTGCTTGGTGATATTTACAAAGAGTCCAACCCGTTTTTCAATAAAACACTCGATTCGGTTTATTATTATATAAGCTTGTATAAGCTTCAAAAGATGACGCACAGAGGGCAGACGTATATTGTTAAAAAAGGATTTAATAAAACTAATGGAAAAATGATTCCTGATGAGGAATTCCAGTCTATTCCATTCAGCTATTTTACTGAAGATAAAAAAATGTTTGTTGAAATTTACAAGCTGCTTGGAAAAAAGAATTATCAACCGGCAATTCCCATATACCAGTTAACCTGGCGGTTAGTAGAAATTAAATCTGAATATTTTAAACAACCAACCGATGAAAATGCATCCTTTATTTCAAAGCAGGTAGTTGATGAAATTCTTGATCTTGGTCTGCAAAATACAATCAGGAAACTGGAAGAATCATATTTAAAGAAAGAAAAAATCAGCGGGAAGGAATTCCGGATTTACAGCCTGGCGTTAAAAGATATTTCAGATGATCTAAAATTCAGCGGAACGAAAAGAATGCTATTTGAGTATTTAAAGCCGTATTATAAAAACCTGACCGTAAGCAAATTCAATGAAAAGTACAGGAACACTTTTGAGTACCTTGACAAATTATACAGGAAAGAAATGGCTAAACTGTATAAGGCTTAAAAAATTTTTTTATGAATTTTCCGAAAACACTGCAAACAAGAGTATATTAATATATAGTGAAGTTATAATTATGCCACGTACAAAAGAGAATATAACCGAAATTGACCTTTTTAATTTTGTCTTCTTTAAGCATTTGCTTGACGAAGAGAAAAAGCAGATTATTATGCTTGAGGAGAAATTTAAAGAGTCAATAAATTTTTATTCTGGAATGCATAATGAATTAAGCAAGGACTTGTCGCTTGCTGCAAGAAAGAAAATTGCAAGCTTAATTCCATCATATAGATTAACAGATAAAGTTGAGCTTTTTCCAATAGGCTTTACCAAGATGGCTACAAAAAGAAATACTTATGTTGCCTCAGCAGATGAGAGTTTAAACCCCGGATTCATTTCAATGTCTTTAACGGATGAAGAAAAATCTTACCTGGCAAGAATTGTCTGCCAACACACTCACTGCCAGATGTTCATTTTTTCTTCAAACAATTCAATCCTTAGAAATTTTGATGTTACAATTTATCCGCAGCGGAAAAAATATCATTTTGAGGATAATACAAAACCGGTTGAGTTGAATGCAGAGCCTGACATTGAAAAGCTGGTAATGACGCTTCAATAATTTATTTGCTTCAGTTTCTCCACCTCCGGTTGATACATTTATCAACCTGAATGTCCGTCTGTTTTATAAATTTAAAAAAATACCAGAATCTTAACTCTTCTTATTACAAATAAGGAGAAAGATGATGTTTTTTATAATTATAAGTCCAATTTAATTGGGGAAGCGCTGCTGCATAAAAAATAAGAAAGCCGTCCCGGAAAAAAATCCAGGGCGGCTTACTTTCTAGAAGGAGGAGACTTCTGAAGAGAAAAGCCTAATTACTTCATCAGGATCATTTTCTTTGTTGATTTGAATGATTCTGTTTCAAGTGAATATAAATAAGCTCCGGTTGATACTTGTCTGCCGAAATCATCTTTACCGTTCCAGGTTACACTGTAGCTGCCAGCTTTGAAGTCCTGGTTAAGAAGAGTTCTGATTTTCTGACCAAGTATGTTATAAACAACAACCTTAACATATCCTTCTTTTGCAATGTTGAATTCAATCTTTGTTTCAGGATTGAACGGGTTAGGATAGTTCTGAGAAAGTTTATATTGTTCAGGAACATTCTTCGAAATAGTTTCAACACCAACAACATATGTGGCTTTCTGATCAGGGAACCAGTTCAAATCACCAAGGGCGTAGCCATCAGTTCCGCCATGAATAAGTGAAGTATTAGAGTATGCAAGATTTTCCTGTAAAGGCCATTTTGGTGGGAAATTAAATTCATAATCCCAGCGGTTATCTAATTTACGGGTTGCAATTCTTTTTACATAGTTAACCAAGCTATCAATATGTCCAACTACTTTTGCATCAGTGAACTGTGGGTCTACTTCCATAGCATCCTGGAGATTAACTGTTGGTGAATACCAGCGTGAAGAAGGATTTGTCATTGAATCGCGAACCATTTTACCAAAATCATATAACCATGGAGCTAATTTTAATTCTCTCTTTAAATATTGTTTTGGACCAGAAATAACTTCAACGCTATCATATGCTTTAACAGTATCATTCCAATCACTATAGAACTTAGTTAATTTTTCAGGATTAAAGTGAACGTTGTTACGAATGACAGTTACTTTCTTGGTCGGATCGTAAGTTAAACCTAAATCAGTATAGTGTCCTTCAGGACCTGCAGCATAATAATCACTGTAATAAGGAATATTTTCTCTGAAGAGAATGATTGATGATGTTACAGTATCAGGATAATTCAAGAACCATGCACCTATTCTCTGTTCGGGATCACCACCCCATGCATGTGCTGCATAAAAGATGTTGTTGTTTACCCATAAATTATCTGCTTGTCTTGTTAACAAAGAGTTAACTGCTGTGTAAACAATTGTATTATGATCAAATACTGATTTAGGACCTAAACCACGAACTGAGAATAAATATGAGTTACAAGCAAAGAATGTATTATTAATAAAAATAGTAGTATCAGGATGATCATTGTGGTTAGATAGGAATGGCTGACCACCAAAATATGAAGAACCATGAGTAAAGTTTCTGAAATGGCAATCCTGAACGTCCATTTTTACAAAGTCAGCGCCGTCTACACGAATACCGGCTTCTGTCCATCCATCAAAAATAACTCCTCTTAGTTTAAGGGAAGTATTGCTTGCACCGATATGAATTGCACGACTCCAGCCAAGAGTCTTAAGGTCTGAACGTAATGAAAGTAAATAAAGATTATGTATTTCAAGACTGATGTTTTGTTTGATCATTTTAAAATACCATTCTTCGGAAGTATCATCTGCACGGATTGCAGGTGCAAGAACCGGAGGTCTTTTTGTAGCATCGCCTTTTGCAATAAATTTACTTGAGTGTGTAAGTTCAAAAGCTCTGTCAATATAATAAATAGCACCGCGGTCCAGTACATATACACGCGGAGCAGTAACAGAAGTATCAGCATTAATAATATTACTGATATTAAGAGACTGTGCACCCGGAATATAAACAGTATCAGTTGTAGACTGTGCTGAAACCGAAGCCATCATAGCTATTAAGAACAAGAAAAGAAAAGCGTATTGCTTCTTCATGTAATTCTCCTTTTTAATGTTAGTGATTTAGTGAACTTAATTTTTAACTTATTTATTAATCCTATTGAAATATCTTTTACCTTATTCCATAGGCATACTCCTTTTCGCAGCAGCGAATAACTTATAAATTCATTCTCAGTCCGAAATCAGCAGTCATACCATATCTTTCCTGCTTGGTATAGAAACCGGTCTGCTGATTAATATCAATATCATCTTCTCCGCTTATGTTATTCAGGTTAACATATACCTGTAAACCGAACCATGGAAGTATCTGTTTTACAGATAAATCAAACCGAACGTATTTATCTGAGTGACCTCTGTTCTGTTTCCAGAAATCAGGTTTCTTAAAAATGTTATCCTGGTAAAGCATTGAAGCACGAATAGAGAAATCTGCATAATCATATCCAAAGGAAATATTTAAAACATCGTTCGGTTGGTTTAATAAACGGGTCGTATATAAGGTGTCATAATAATATTTCTGTTGAACATAGTTTGAATCAAGATAAGATAAAGTAAGAGTTTTAGGATACTTTGCCTCTGAGAATATATGAGTGTAGTTAATATTAAATACAATTCCGTTAAACGGAGATGGTAGATACCAGAGATGCGTCTGCCATTCAGTTTCAAATCCATATACGTCAATAGGTAAAGGATTGTTTATTGTTGTAAAAAAAGTATAAGATTGCTTCTTATCTATCTGGCTATTCAGTTCCGGATATTGACTAAAATTATCCGGATGTGTTCTTGTAGAGAAAATTAAATCCTTTATGTTCTTTTTGAATCCACCAAAGGTGAATAATCCAATTTCATTTGCATAAACAGATAATACAGCATCGAAATTTTCTGATCTTGCCGGTTTCAGTTTATAATTGTTGTACTCAATCCAGTTTGTTCCAATATAAAACTTAGGAATTATGGTATTATAGTCAGCATAATTTAATGTATTTGTATAAGCAAAATGGAATTGTAACCATTCAAGAGGTTTTACCCTGAAATGAAACATTGGCAGCCAATAGCCATGAGAAACTTTTTCTTTAGCATCTGTCCTTATAAGATTATTTGGGATGGCTTTAGCTCTTATTCCTGAATAATCTGTTGTAAGATTCTGATACCGAATACCAGGTATGACTGTAAACATTTGACCAATATTTATAGTAGCCATGATATAACCGGCACTTCTTGCTTCATTACCGGAATAATCATCTTTTATCGAAGAGATTTTATTTAATTTATAACCGCCGCCGTTGCCAGTACCGGGATTCTTTTTTGCAATTTCAATTACGTTCATCATAAGGTCTGCATTAAAAGGATCGCCAAGTATATAGTCACCATGTAGGAATGTACCATAACTATAATTAGCATCAATAAAATCAGCATAAGTAACATCATCGCCAAACTGCGGGTATGCTCTTCGGATAGCAGCATTTACCTGACCACCGTCATCATAAAAAACAGAACCACTCATCTCATTGTAATCATATGCACGGTCTCTGTATTGGAATGCACCGCCAAATTTAACTAATGCGGAAAAATCCTGTGTGAATGTTAATGTACTTGTCAAATCAAGTCCCGCATTATAAACCCGGTCTTTCGAAACACTTCCAACATTATAGATTGAAAAAAGAGCTGAGTTCTCCGGGTCGTGTACTACATGTGACGCTATTTCCTTAGGCGATTTATATTTTAGAGCGGTAATTTTGTTGTGAAATCCGGTGCCGTTTTGCCAGAATCTGAAATTAACATCTTCTGGCGAACTGCTGTAAGAATATGAATGAGATAATCTTGCATCTACCTGTATGAATCCAAAAAGGTTTTGTTTGAAACTCAGAAGATTACTGTAAACATCCAATGTCTGATTTGAATGAATAGCAGAGTTATATAAATCGTCATCTTCCAGATAATATGATTCGTTTCTAAAAATGGACTTGGTTTTACTTTTACTGAAGAAGTTCATTAAACCAATACTACCGGATTCATATTCATAATCAAAAACAACAGTGCCATTATACCTATCTCTATCCCTTATTGCATCTTTAAGAGTCATGTCTTCAAATATTGGATTACCCTCATCAGTATTTAATAATAAAGCGTCAAAGAAATAATTAGCTCCAAGTTCCTGGGAGCTTAGATTTCTGTTCTCTACAGAACCCTGTACAAAAATTCCCAATCCATTATCAAAAAGTCGTTTTTCAAAGGAACCAGCCACCTTATAATCTTTTGCAGAATTTTTAAGGTTGTTGTATGTTCCCTGTGTGTTTATTTCAATCTGCGGAAAATAATTTCCAATTCCCATTTCAGTCTTCTGTGCTTTTCTCATTGAGAAATTAATTACACCACCGAATACTGTTGCATCCATATCTGGAGTAATAGCTTTAACAACTTCAATTCCCCCTAAAGTATTTGAGGATATCATACTTAAATCAGCTGCGCGGTCACCCACAATCGAAATCTGGTCGCCAGAACCAAGCTGAGACTTATGGTCATTAGGGTCGGATGAAGTAACGTTAGCCGGAAGTTCAACACCATCAATTGTAACTCTGTTATATTGTGGAGATAAACCACGGACAACTACTTTGGAACCTTCACCGCCGGTTCTTATAAGAGAAACACCGGGCAATCTGCTTACAGATTCAGCAGCATTAACATCTGGCAGCTCTCTTATTTTTGCCATCGATACTACGTTCTTAATTGCAATTGAATTAAGCTGTTCGTTAATTGCTTCATATTGTCCTTTAGCCTGGGCAGTAACAACTACTTCACTTCCAATAACGCCCTCTGCTGAAAGTTCAAAATCCTGTACTAAGGTTTGACCATCAGAAAGTTTTATTGTCAGGTCAATATTTTTATAACCAAGGTAGCTTGCTCTAATAGTATAATTGCCGGGAGGTATATTTGATATAGAATAATTGCCGCTTGCATCTGCAGCGTCACCATAGCTTGTACCCATTACCACAACATTTGCATAAGGTAATGCATCACCGGATTGTGCATCTGTTATGGTGCCTCTGATGCTGCCATTACGTGCTGCGAATGTTGATGTGTATGTTATTATTTGAAGTATTAATAAAATCAGAAAAGAGTTTAGAGTAAATCTTTTTAACATTCTGCCTCCTTCAAGCTAATGTTTCAAAAGGACGGTTAGTTTTTTCGAAATAAAAATAAACCAAATAGATTTAAAACGCAATACTCAATTTAAACTAATTTAAAAGTTTAAAATTGGACGTGTTTGTGCCTTTTCTATTTTATAATTGAATAAACCGAAGGTAAAATTCGAGTTGAATTTGATGTTTTATAGGAAAGAAGAGGGGATTTCTTATTTGGGCAATTTATTCGTTAATAAAATGAAGAGATGAAAATACTGAATAATATTTTCACCCCTTGAAATAAATTTATTCTACAATAAGATCAATTTGAGTAAGATCTTTTTCAGCAGAAGATGAACCTATCATTATTCTATATTTGTCAGCTTCTACAGAAAAACCTTTTCCATCAATCCATCTTGATAATAATTCGGGCGTTAAAGTAAAATTAATTTTCTTTGTTTCACCTGCATCAAGAGAAATTCGTTTAAATCCCTTTAATGTTTTAACTGTTGAAGTATCTGTCAGTGCTTTAATATATAATTGAATTACTTCTTCACCATTTGATTTACCAGTGTTGGTAACGTCAATAGAAGCTGAGGTTGTTTCACTGCAATCAATGACCGGCTTATCTAATAAAATATTTTTATAACTGAATGTTGTAAAACTTAATCCGTAGCCAAACGGATATAATGCATTACTCTTAAAATAACGGTATGTTCTGTTGGTCATAGTGTAATCAGAAAATCCTGGTAGCTGATCAACGGATTTATAAACTGTTACAGGAAGTTTTCCTGTAGGATTATAATCTCCGAATATAACATCTGCAATAGCAGTACCGGCAGCCTGCCCAGGATACCATGCTTCAAGTATGGCAGGAATATTTTCATTTTCCCAGTTGATTGAAAGTGCGCTTCCGTTTAGTAAAACAAGAATAATAGGTTTGCCTGTTGAATGAATCTTCTTTATCAGGTTTAATTGTACTTCAGGCAAATCGAGAGTTGTTCTGTCTCCGCCTTTGAAACCTTTGATATCAAGACGTAACTCTTCACCTTCAAGTCGCGGAGATAAACCCATCATCATTATAACAGCATCGGATTTTTGAGCGGCTTCTATAGCTCTCTTCTCAAGATTCTCATCAGGTACTGACCAGATTAATTGCATAAAAGAGTAACGAAGCTTTTTATAGAATTCAATTTTAATTTTATATGCTTTACCTGCTTTAAGGTTTAACGAAGCATATGTTTTAACAGGATCAAATTCGCCGTCAAACTTGACGAATAATGTATCTTCAAAATAAATCCTGAATCCATTGAATCCGTATCCACCAAGAAAATATTGTCCGCTCTTTTCCGGTACCAATACTCCTGACCAGCGAACACCAAAATTATCTGGATCAAATTTATCAGAAGGTGCTCCATCCCACCATGCAAAATCAACTTTACTGTCATTTCTTGTAAAAGCAGGCTGACCGGTAAAATCTCTGTTATCAAAATATTCTCCAACTAATCCTTTCTCTTTTTTATTGCTGGAAGTATAAAGGAAAGACTCATCAACAATTTCAAATGAAGGCATATGTTCAGTTAAGTCGCAGCCGCGCTCATAAATTATTTCTGCTCCCGGAAGTTTATCTTTAATTCCCTGCAAAGGTGTTACCGGATTTGATGGAAAGCCGTTATAATTCCCAAGCAATACTTCAACATCATCTGCATTCGGACCAATAACAGCAATGGTTTTAATATTTTTATTTAAAGGAAGAAGATTGTTTTCATTCTTAAGCAGAACAATTGATTTTCTGGTTACATCAAGTGCGATCGATTTATTTTCATCAGTATCAACTTTATTAAGTTTTGAATACGGTACCATTTCTGGAGGATCAAACATTCCGAGTCTGAATCTCGCTTCAAATACTCTTTTAACAGAAATGTCCAAATCTTTTTCGTTTATTAATCCAAGTTTTACAGCATTAACAAGTGAAGGATAAGCATTTCCGCATTCAAGATCGGTACCGGCTTTAACGGTAATGGAGGCAGCTTCTTCATTTGAATTAACAATTTTATGAAAGTTAACCATATCAGGAATTGCCCAGCAATCAGAAACAATCAGGCCTTTGAAATTCCATTCATCGCGTAAAATTTGTTTAAGTAAGGGATCGCTTCCGCAGCATGCATCTCCACGAAAACGGTTATACGCACACATTACAGAATAAGCTTTTCCTTCCTGCACACATTTTTTAAAATGAGGAAGATATGTTTCTCTTAAATCATATTCACTTACTAATGCGTTAAAAGTGTGGCGCTCAGGTTCAGGTCCGCTGTGAACCGCAAAATGTTTTGGTGTTGCAATTGTTTTAAGATATTTAGAATCAGTTCCTTGTAAACCTTTTACGAATGCAGTCCCGATCTCGCCTGTAAGAAAAGGATCTTCGCCATAAGTTTCCATACCGCGTCCCCAGCGCGGATCACGGAAAATATTTATGTTAGGAGACCATAAAGTTATTCCCTGGTAAATTCCTCTTTTGTTTTTACTAATTGCCTGGTTATACTTTGCGCGGGCTTCATCAGAAATTACTGTTGCTGCTTTGTAAATTAAATCTTTGTCCCACGTTGCCGCAAGACCAATTGCCTGTGGAAACACAGTTGCAATTCCGTTACGGGCAACTCCGTGCAAAGCTTCGTTCCACCAGTTATAGGCCGGAATACCAAGCCTTTCTATTGCAGGAGAATTGTAAACCATCTGGGATACTTTTTCTTCCAGTGTCAACCTAGAGACAAGATCATTTACTCTTTCTTCAATTGAAAGATTTGGATTTTTATAAAGCTGTTCTGTTTGGGATAAAAGAATGATTGGAAAAAAAAGGAAGAAGTAAAATGCTTTTAGTAGTTTCATATCATTTCTTAGTTAGTTATTAAATTTTAATAGTACTGCTTTCGTTTAAGCAGAGCAGGATTTTCATTGTAAAGTTTTAATATGAGTTCACCGAAGAGAGAATTTGCCCAGGCAAACCATTTGCGGGTAAAATCTTTAGCGTTATCCTTATCAAATGATTCGTGCATAAATCCTGTGCCGGCATCAGTAGTTTTTAAGTAATGCAGGCAATGGATAATATCCTCATCATCATTGCTTGTTAATGCTCTCATCGTAATACTTAACGGCCAGATTTTATTTATCAATGTGTGAGGACTTCCGATTCCTTCTGCAGCACTTCCTTTAAAGAAATAAGGATTGAATCTGCTCAGCACAAAGTTTCTTGTGTTCAGATAAACATTATCAGTTGGGGAACAGCATTCAAGATAGGGAAGAGATAACAGGTTTGGAATATTTGCATCATCCATAAATAATTTATTCCCAAATCCGTCAACTTCGTAAGCGAATACTTCTCCAAAATTAAGATGATTAGCAATTGCATATTGCTTTATAGCTTTCTCAATTTCCATGGCGAGGCTTTCACATTCTAATACGAATTCAGCTTCGTTGAAATTTTCAGTAAAAATAGCAGCAATTTTTCTAAGTGTAATTACAGCAAAATAATTTGAAGGAATCAGGAAAGGAAAAATTGTTGCATCGTCTGATGGTCTGAATACCGAAACAATCAAACCCACCGGTTCAACAGGATTTCCAAAACCATTCCCCGGTACTGTATCGGTACTCCAGGAAGTTGCTCTTCCGAATCTGTATGTACCACGATCATTCTTTCGTTGCTGCTCCTTGAAAGTTTTTACAATTAATTTAGCTGCCTTTTTCCACTCATCAGTAAAACACGATGAATCATTTGTAATCATCCAATATGAATGAACCAAACGAACCGGGTAGCACAGTGAATCAATTTCCCATTTACGTTCATGAATTCCCGGCTTCATATCTGTAAAATCGTTTGCCCATTCACTACTTAAATCTCCATCAGTAAATGCATTTGCATAAGGATCAAGCAGGATACATTTAGTCTGCCGGTTAATAACTCCGCGGATCATGTCTTTCAAAGATGAGTCTTCATTTATAATGCTGAGGTAAGGCCATACCTGTGCACTTG
This sequence comes from Ignavibacteriales bacterium, assembly GCA_003599415.1. Taxonomy (GTDB): domain Bacteria; phylum Bacteroidota; class Ignavibacteria; order Ignavibacteriales; family SURF-24; genus SURF-24. The sequence goes on from QZKB01000165.1 coordinate 29,035, forward strand.
AATCACGCAGCCACATTGCATTAATATCGCCTGTAATTACAAAGGTATCAGGAACACCATTTTCAATTTTGAAATTTACAGTTGTATCAAACGTATTGGGAAAACAGTTTTCAAACAGAGATGCTAATTCTTTATCAACAATAAAATTTTTTACTTCAGAAATTTTATCTTCGATTACTTTACTTGTAAATTTTCTTTCTTCGAATGTTGGGCGATTGTTCATGTTCTTTGTTTAAAAGATTCAAAAGTTAAAAGGTTAAAAACATTATTTCTTTATTTCAGAGATCCAGGTTAAACCGTCGTTCCTGATATATATTTTCTTTATACCGTCTTCAGATTGAATTGAAGCTTCAAACATATTTAATGTGCATTCAATTACAGGAGGAAATACAAACCCGGGAATATTTCTTTTATCAATATTAAGTTCTTCAAAACTAGTTAAATATTTTTTTTTCTTTTCAAAGTTAGCACATTGCTTATAATAAATTTCTCTTAGCAGCCACTTTACTTCTTCATCAGGATTATTTACAAAAGAAACCTTTTTGCTTCCAACAATTTCATCAGCAAATTGAACGAATCCCCACATTTCAGGGTAGTGCATATTTACCACACCCTGTGGTGACCATACCCAGTTATCTTCCGGGTATGATTTGCCTGTAGTCGGATTAATTTGCTTCACGTACTTTTCATCTTTCACTTCAGTCTTCCATTCAACGCGTGAAAAATTAACGCGCCATTGATCATTGTTCTTTGGAGGAACAGATGTTTCAGCTATTTCTTTAAAAGCCTGCCAGGGAAATGCAACTTCTGCCGTCCAGCATACATCTTTATCTCCGGCTTTATTTATTGTACCGTTAATTGAAGTGCCTGTTTTCAATCCTTTTATATCCCAGTTATGAATTGAAGCATTTTTTGTGTCTCTGTAAGGAAGAACGAGAAATAAATCCCACACCGTATTAAGTGCATTCATTTCAAATTCACTGTAGCGGTGGGTATCACCGTCAGGATCAATAAATATTTCGAAATCATTATCATAGAAAATAATATCA